>CAMAQF010000120.1 GCA_945860265.1 Emticicia agri
GGCAAACTTTAATAATTAAAAAACTGACTATCACCCGTTGGTCGAGATTTTCAATCTTCGACCAAAGAGTAGTGGATTTGTAATCCACGATTACCACATAATTTCTTCCTTTTCAAAGTCCTTCTCGTGTGGAGAAGGATTTAGGATGATGTTTAAATGTAGATTTTAACGCTAAAAAAACCTCACCCCCGTCCCCCTCTCCACAGGAGAGGGGAGATTATTGATTCTCACCCGTTGGTCGAGATTTTCAATCTTCGACCAAAGAGTAGTGGATTTGTAATCCACGATTACCACGTAATTTCCCCGTTGGTCGAGATTTATAATCTCTGACCTTAGAGCATTGGATTTGTAATCCACGTTTTACTACGTAAATTCCCACTTTTGAAAGTCCTTCTCCCGTGGAGAAGGATTTAGGATGAGGTTTATATGTAGATTTTAACGATAAAAAACCTCACCCCCGGCCCCACTCCACAGGAGAGGGGAGATTATTGATTCTCACCCGCTACTCGAGATTTTCAATCTCCGACCTTAGAGCATTGGATTTGTAATCCAAGTTTTACTACGTAAATTCCCCCTTTTGAAAGTCCTTCTCCACAGGAGAAGGACTTAGGATGAGGTTTAAATGTAGATTTTAACGCTAAAAAAATCTCACCCCCGGCCCCACTCCACAGGAGAGGGGAGATTATTGATTCTCACCCGTTGGTCGAGATTATCAATCTTCGACCTTAGAGCATTGGATTTGTAATTCACGTTTTACTACGTAAATTCTCCCTTTTCAAAGTCCTTCTCCACAGGAGAAGGACTTTGAATGAGGTTGATATGTCTTGAATCACCTGTCTCATGTACTTGTTAAAAATAATTTTATTGTTGATAGCAAAGAAATTCCGAACTTTACGGCTACAATCAAATAAAATCCATTAAAGTGTCATATATCGAACTTTCCTTAAAAATTGACCTTGATTTCAATGAAATCATGATGGCAGAATTGGCCGAACTTGGCTTTGAAACTTTTGTTGAAACTGAGGATGGCTTAGAAGCATATATTCAAGAAGCTCTTTTTGAAGATTTAGCCGTGAAAAATATGCTCGAAATTTATGCCGAGCGAGCACCAATTTCTTATGCTTTTAACCAAATTGTTAAACAAAATTGGAATGCAGAATGGGAAAAAAACTTCCAAGCCATTTCAATTGGAAATGATATTTATGTGCGAGCCGATTTCCATGAGCCACAAGCCAATTACCTTTACGAAATCATCATTACGCCCAAAATGTCGTTCGGAACTGGCCATCATGAAACTACTTCTATGGTCATGGAGCATCAGCTTAGCATTCCACATCAAGATAAAAAAGTGCTTGATATTGGCACAGGAACGGGTATTTTGGCAATTCTGGCCGAAAAACTCGGTGCAAAATACATCAGTGCCTTTGATATTGACGAATGGTCGGTCGAAAATACAATCGAGAATATTTCATTAAATAATGCAAGCAAAATTGCGGTTAGATTGGGTACAATCGAAGACGAGCCACAGGATAAATATGAAATCGTTTTGGCTAATATTAATCGAAATATTTTATTGCAGCAAATTCCAGCATACACAACTTTCATGGCTGAAGGTGCTTCTCTTATCATCAGTGGTTTTTATGAAGCTGATATCGCTGATATTCAGGCAGTTGCTGAATCGCATGGTTTAAAAAAAGTAGCTCACTTAAGCAAGAATCAATGGGCTTCGGTCGTTTTTAAAAGTTGAATCATCTATTTTTAAAAAATTATTTTTACCCAAAAGTATTTGTTCTTCTAAGCACTTAAGTAATGAGACAAGATTAATCGTCAAATTTGTTTTTCATAAAAAAACTGAGCGACCATATTTTATGTTAGTGTGGACTGTAGAATTTTGACTGCGGACTCCTTAATTACCTTAAGCAGACATATCGACTATTGACCGTGGACTTCTTATTTGGCACTTTACTGCTTACCGAAAACTGTTTACTGACGACTCTATTCACTTATGAAGCAATTTAGACTCATTTTATTTCTCATCATTGCATTGCTGCCTTTTTTATCAAAAGCACAGTTGATTAGGCTTTCTGAGCAACCCGAAACCTTCATTTCGGATATGCAGACCGTCATGGCAACGGATAATAACTCCTTGGCGATTGCAACTGGCAAAAAGTTTGAAACCTATTGGACTTCACGCTTTAGTCCAGAACAGAAAAAAGCACTCATTGCCACGTCTCGTAGCATGGGAACTCGTGGACATAAAATGGCTCAGTTTTATTTTTTCTTCACGATTCTTAATAAGGCGATTGAGCAAGAAAAGTTTTCGGATGAAAAAATAAGTAGTTTCATAGGCATCACCCAAAAATTTGTCGAAGGATATGATTTAAAAACTTCAACCAAAATGTTGGAGATTTTAAAAGACTTCATTGAAAAACGCCGCTTGTACGCCTCAAACTTCAATCGTTTGTATGCTTTGGGTGGAACGTATGAGATAAAATTTTTAGACAAAAAAGCAGAAACAAGCGTGCAAGTACAAACACCAACATCTAATCCCCAAACGCCAAGCGAACTTCCAGAAACTAAATATTTTGATGATTGGGATACGGCACCTGCTCCTGAAGCTATCATTACTTCGGCTAAACCTATATTTTCTCCCGATAAAAAATTGATGCCAATTATTGGTGGACTTTCGATTCAGTTAAATGATATTGATTTTGTGATGGCTACGGCCAGTGACTCGGTTTGGATAAAAAAGACGAATGGAACTGTTTCGTTAAAAGATGGAATTTTTGTTGGAAAAGGAGGCTTGTTTAGCTTTGAAAGTGCCAAATTGCCTCAAATTTCTGTCGTTTTGACAGATTTTGCTTTTGAAATCCGTAATCCTAAGTTTTCTGCCGAAGAGGTAACTTTGACCTATGCAGACCGTTTGACTGCTCCAATTAAAGGCGTTTTTGAATATAAAAGTGAGAAAAGAAATAAGAATGTTCGGCCAACGTATCCGCGATTTATGTCTTACGAAAATGATGCTTTTATCAAAAGTATCGACCGAAGTATTGAATATCATGGCGGATTTTCGATGTTAGGAAGTAAGATTTTCTCCTCTTCGGTTCAGAATCGCTATTCAAGTATTGTGGTTAAAAAAGACGGAAAGTATTCCTTTAAAGCCAGTAGCACTCGCTTCGAGTTAAGCGACTCCTTGATTACCTCACAATTGGCTAATTTTGTAACTTTTATTGAAAAAGACTCGATTTACCACCCAGCCGTAAAGTTTAATTATAATCAAAAAAACAACATTTTACGTCTCAATAAAATGGATGTTGGTGGGTTTAAGGAAGCATCGTTTTCGGACACTTATCACCAAATGAATATCAAATCTGATGCGATGCGTTGGAATTTGAACGAAGGGAAAATGGATTTTTATTCCGTTTCGGCTCGCACCCAAATGCCCGCAGTATTTGAGTCCTTCGATTTCTATGATGCCCAAAGAGTAACGGGTTTGAATAGTAGTTCGGGTTTCAATCCATTACTGATGGTTGGTAATTTCACACAAAAAAACAATAAATTATCTTTTACTTTGGATGAAATTGCTGCCTACAATAAAGTGACAAAGAAAAATATCGGTGGTGGTTTGATGTTAGCCGTGCAACAAGGTTTTGTCGATTATAACCCTGCGGATGATATTTATAAGATTACCAATAAAGGACAACACTACTTATTAGCTTTTGCAGGAAAACAAGATTTTGATGACTTTTTGATTCCTTCCATCTATGGAAATAGCAAAGATTCGACTTCAAATGCAACATTGAATCTTAATGATAAAATACTGACAATTAGAGGTATACGTAGATTTAATTTGAGTGATTCACTCAAGATGTACGTATTGCCTTACGACCGTACAATCAAGCTTTCAAAAAACCGCACTTTTACATTTAGTGGACAGTTTAAGTCCAAAAACTATCGCTTTTCAGGCAAGGATTTGTTGTTTGATTACGAAAAATTTTCATTGTCACTCAATAAAATTGATTCTGTAACTTTTACTCCGCAAGAAGTTTATCGTAAAGGCGGCCGTCAAGAAATTGCTGGACATATTAAATTTTTGAAACCTGGAACCTTGTTTCTTAATCGCCCAGATAATAAGTCGGGCAAAGCGTATTTACCGCAATACCCAAGACTTAAAATCGACGAAGGTGTTATTGTTTATTTCGATGAACCAGCTCGTGGCATACGAAAATACAGCCGAGAGGTTCGTTTCGATGTACCGAAAATTGATTTAGATAGTTTGGCCATCAAAGATATGGAATTTAGTGGTACATTCTATTCGGGAAATATCTTTAAGCCATTCAAAGAAGTTTTACGTGTGATGCCTGATACAACACTTGGTTTCTTCCATAAAGTGCCAAACGGTAAATATAATATCTTTGGTAATGAAACCTCGGTCAATTTCTCTTCGCCTTTGGCAATGGATGGAAAAGGGCTTCACTCCGATGGAAATATCAATCACCTTGCTGCAAGTATGACCGCCAAAGAAATCCTTTTTATGGCCGATTCACTTACGGCATTGGGTCAGTTAGGAAAGGTGAATGAAAGTGTTTTGAAAGGCTCCTATTTTCCACAAGTTTATATTACTGATTACACTCTGAAATGGTTGCCGAAAGTTGATAGCATGATTATCGCCTCTAAAGCAGGTTTCAATTTCTATACTGGTACTTCTTTGCTTACAGGAAAGTTGGTTGTTCGTTCGGGTGGTTTGTTAGGTTTGGGCAAGTTGATTCGTACTGACTCCGAGACAGCTTCCGACCAATTTATGTTTAATAAAGAAGGTTTTATTGCAGATAGGTCGCAGTTTAATGTAAAATCAAGCCAAAAAACGGCCAAATCGGTACTTTTGGGTAAAAATGTAAACGTAAACTTCAAAGTAAATAAGAGCTTTGTAAATATCGCTACCAACGAAGGAAACTTCAACGATAGCACCGGCTCGTCGTTTGAATTCCCTTATACTGCCTATAAAACCAATATTGACCGTGCCGAGTGGAGTATCAAGGACAAGAAGATTACTATGAAAGGTGACCTCGAAACTTCAGTCTTTACCTCAACCAATGTTTCGCAGGAAGGTTTGGCGTTTAATGCTAACTCAGCCGCTTATGATATCGACCAAATGACTTTAAATATTGGTGGTGTGCCATTTATCAAATCGGCCGATGCTAAGATTATTCCCGCTAAAGGACAAGTGGCTATTCGTCGAGATGCCGCTATGCAGCCATTTAAAAATGCACGCTTGACGATTGATACGCTCAATGGGTATCACAATTTGACTAACGGAAATATCCAAATTATATCAAAAAATAAATACACAGGAGATGCCGCTTATCAGTTCGTCAATGTAAAAAAGGATACCTTCAATATCAAGATGGGTAATTTTGAGTTGACTGAAATTACAATGAATGGCGAAGCTAAAATTAATAAAAATAATAAACTTTCGACTGTGGCACGGGCAACAGTTATGGAGCGTGATAGTGTGTTTCTTTCTCCAAAAATGCTTTATAAAGGAGAAATAACGATGCTTGCCCCGATCAAAAATCTTTCGCTTGACGGTTATATTATTCCAGTACTCAAAAAATACCCGAAACTTGGCGGTTATTGGATAAGCTATAAAGGAGATAAATCGGAAGAAATAAAGATTACGGTTGATGAAAACTTGAAAAGTGGAGACTCGCCGATTTTTGCAGGACTTCATTTTCGGTCAAATGCTTCTTCCAATGGCCTTTATCCTACGTTCTTATCACCAAAAGAATTACCTGAAGACCAAGACGTTTTCCTAGTGAGTGGTGTTTGCCTTCGAGATGAGCCGAACCATTTATTTAGTATTATTCCAGAAGAAGGGAGGGCTGTGACAGGTAATAAATATGAGATTTTGGATGAAAAAGGGATTATCAATTTAGAAGGTAAATTCGACCTTTTTAGTGATAACGTTTCACCATATGTTCAAACATCGGGCTTTGCCAAAATTAGACTTGATACTGCCAATCATGAATTTAATACAATGATGCTCATGAATTTCCCAATTTCACAGCCTTTACTAACTAATATGGCCGAGAAAATTGTGAAAACAAACCTTGATTTAGGCCTAAATGAGGCGGCAATCGAATTAAATTCATCGGAGTTGATTACCAAAATTTCCAAATTTGTAGGCGATAAAGACCTTGACGATTATAAGGCAAAATCAGCTCGTGAATATATACCATTGTTTAAGTTTTCTCCGAAATTTATCAATACGATTGTCTTTAGTGATTTAAAACTTCTTTGGTCGCCAAAATATAATTCCTACCGAAGCGTTGGGAAAATGGGTATTTCAAATATCGGCGAAACAGATATCAATGCCAAAGTCAATGGCTATGTCGAGATTCGGAAAAACCCAATCACGGGTGACGAAATGTATGTTTTCTTAGAACTTTCGAGTGAAAATTGGTACTACATGGGCTATAAAGATGGGCAAATGGGTCTTTTTTCTTCGGATGATAATTTTAATGCTGCTATCATCGCAAAAGCAGATAAGAAGAAAAGTAAAGATTATCAAGTAATTCCAGTTGATTTTTCAGAGGCTATGATTTTCCGTAAGACTTTCTTGGAAACTTATAGAGGTATCAAAGAAAAACCAAAAGTGGCAGGCCAAAAACCAGGCGATGCCAAGAAATTAGCCGACATACCAAAAGAAGAAACCCAGAAAAAAGACGTGAAAAAGAAAAAAGTTGAGGATGAAAAAGATGGTTTTTAAGAAAATGTTTTATTGCTAAATCACGCTAACCGAACGAAGCCAAGGGTACAATTGACTAATCACGATAACCTAGCGAAGCGGAAGTTAAATCGCGGTAACCGAGCGAAGTCGAGGTTCCAATTGGCAAAGAAATTGATATATTCGCAGACGAGAACTCAACCTAAAATAAATATGGCAAAAAATAAACAAAAACCCAAACAGCAGTTGCCTTCACAATTTTCAAGTTCGCCACAAACTGCTGCGTATTCTGCCCCTAAAACCAGCGAAAACAACGTTTCGCTTAGTTCGACTGTAGTGTATATTATTTTGGCTTTTGCGGTAGTCATTGCTTTTGTAGGTGGCTTTTCAAATGGCTTTGTCAATTGGGACGACCAAATGTATGCCACTGAAAACGTCATGATTCAGAACCCAACATTTACCAATCTTATCAGACTATTGACCGTCGAATGTGCCTTAAACTACCATCCACTTACGGTGGCCTCGCTTTGGCTAAATTCGGCTTTCTTTGGTAAGGCTTCAACATCTTTTATAGTTGTCAATACGCTCATACATTTAGTGAATACATTTCTGATTTTCCGTTTTTCACAGCAGCTTACTCGAAATAATACTTTGGTGAGTTTTTTGGTAGCTCTTTTTTGGGGAATCCACCCAATGCACGTTGAGTCTGTTATTTGGGTTTCGGAGCGTAAAGACGTTCTTTATACCCTATTTTTCTTTTTAGCTTGTATTCAATACGTAAAATATTTGGAGAAAAACGAGCGAAAAATGCTCATTTATTGTTTTATTTTCTTTGTTTTATCCTGTTTATCAAAAGCAATGGCGGTGGTATTGCCTTTGGTTTTATTATTGATTGATTATTGGTTCGATAAAGGTTTTTTGACAGTTAAAAATATTGTCACAAAAATACCATTCTTCATTATAGCCTTATTGTTTGGTGCTTTGGCTGTACACGTACAAGGTGGCGGAGATTTAGGTGGAAGACTCGCAAAAATGACCCTCGACGTTGCCCTCAGTGATGCTCTCACGCTCGGCGATAGGATAAAGTTCGGCTTCTATGGTTTCTTGGTGTATCTCTTCAAGTTGTTTATACCGATCAATCAGCATAATTTTTATGCCTATCCAAGTTCAGACAAATACGGAGCGATTCAATATATTACTTCACCGATTTGGGCTATATTGATTTTAGGCGGTGCGGCATTTTATTTCCGTCGTAAAAAAGAGATTTTCTTCGGAATCATGTTCTTTTTCTTCACTATCGTTTTGGTGCTTCAATTCCTTTCAGTTGGTGGAGCTATTTTGGCTGAGCGTTATACTTATATTCCTTATTTTGGTATCATATTTTCGGTTTTCTATTTTTTAAATGAAAAAATAGCGTCTAAAAACCTTTTACTTTATGGAAGTTTGGCGGTTGCCCCCGTTTTTATGTATTTGACTTATAAACAAACGCTTACCTATAAAGATACAGGAACATTATTTGCTAATTCATACAAATACGAGCCTGAATCGCCAGTTGTTAATGAAAATTTGGCCAACCATTTCGGGCGTTCTGGCGAAATCGATCAGGTGATTCGCTACGGTGAATATGCGGCTTCAAAAGGTGTTCAATCGTATGCTTTGATGGGGGCTTTGGCCAATGCGTATTATTTAAAAGGAAACATGCCAAAGGCATTAGAACTTTACCAAAAAAGTATTGATAATTCACCCATTCACAGAAAATTTGTGGCTTATTATAATCGAGGAATTGCGAATCGAGATGCTGGAAACTTTCTGCAATCATCCGAAGATTTTACAAAAGCAATGGAGCTCGGACAGGATAAAAATGCTTATTTAGGTCTCAGAGCATTTGCTAATCTGAAAGCCAATAAATTTAAAGAGGCTTACAATGATTATTCGACTATGATAAATCTTGGCATTGCGGTTGATACGGCCTATAACGACCGTGCTGTAGCACGTTATAGTTTAGGCGATACGCAAGGAGCTATTCAAGATTTGAAAGAAGTAATGAAGCGAAATCCAAACTACAAAGATGCCCGTGACAATTTGGTGAAATTGGGCGTTCAGCCGTAAAAGTTTAGAGTTAAAAGGCACAGAGGTTCAAAGGCACAGAGGTTTAGCTCCTTCAGAGTCTTCGTGTTTCACGGAAATCTGAAGCATTGTTCTATTGTTTTTTATCGTTAAAATCTTCGTATAAACCGCATCCTAAATCCTTCTCCACAGGAGAAGGATTTAGAAAAGGGAGAATTTACATGCTAATCGTGAATTACAAATCCACTGATGTAAGGTTGAAGATTGAAAATCTCGATCAGCGAGGGTAATTAAATCAAATTCGAATTCAATTATTTCACCCCTACAGGGTTTGGAATCGACGTTGTTGAAAATTTGCTATAATCATGACACCCATTTGGGGTTAGGAAAACCAGAAAGAATCCCGAAGGGATGTAATGATTATATATAATTAGAGAAAATCAATATTAAAGAACCCCGAAGGGGTGATATAACTGCTGGATTAAATTAATAAGTTACATCATTTCAATTTGTAGATTAATATTATCCTTTCACTTAATTAATGCCTAAATTCAAATAAATTAAATTGTATCCTATCGTATTGAAAATCATAAAAAACTAAAAATTCTTCTGAATTTAAGAAGCCTTTTTTTAAACTATAAAGTAATTTTTATTTTAGGTCGAGAGATGGATTACAAATCCAGTGCTCTTAGGTTGAAGATTGAAAATCTCGATCAGCGGGTGGGAATCAATAACATCCCCTCTCCTGTGGAGAGGGGTCGGGGGTGAGGTTTTTTATCGTTAAAATCTTCGTATAAACCTCATTCTAAATCCTTCTCCACAGGAGAAGGATTTAGAAAAGGGAGAATTTACGTAGTAATACATGGATTACAAATCCATTGCCTAAGGTCGAAGATTAAAAATTTTGATCAGCGAGGGTAATTAAATCAAATTCGAATTCAATTATTTCACCCCTACAGGGTTT
>CAMAQF010000121.1 GCA_945860265.1 Emticicia agri
CCAACACTCTCAAAAACATCGATTTGTGCTGGAAGTTCGGTAGATGTAACTTTCGCTACCTCGGGAACTTTCAATGATAGCAATCAGTATCTAATTGAACTTTCTGATACTTCGGGTAGTTTTGCAAAACCTTTGTTAATAGGAACAACGAACGTTACTGGCACGACTACTTGTTTGATTCCGCAAAATACAGTTGGTGGATCAAAGTATTTAATCAGAGTAGTATCATCGAATCAAGTAGTAGTTAGTAATCCTGTGATAAGTCAAGTGACTGTTAATCCACTTAATTATAGTTTGGTGAGTCCAACCAATAATTTGACTGGTGCAAGTACCAAAAAGGCGGTAGATTCAATAAATGCAAGTAATAAAATCACGTCACCAGCCAATGTGGTCTATCAAGCTGGAAAAAGTGTTTTACTTACACCAGGATTTGAATCAGGTGCTGTTTTTAGGGCTGAGGTAAAAAGTTGTGATAATTAATACTAAACTTTAGCTCAAGATTTAGTTCAAAGGTCATCATTCAAAATCAAGAGGGAGTCACTTTCAAAATTGACTCCCTCTCAATTGAGATTAAATTTGAATGATAAATAGGTCGATGCAGATTTTTAAGCTTAGGCTTCAAAATAAAGAAAATAATAGGATAATATTAATCGACAAATTTGCAATCAGCTAAATATCTGTCTATTAGCTTATTATCTTTATGTGGACTTATTGACTACTTAAGAACTAAACATCTGCTAAAAAAATACGAAAAAATACGATGGATATTAGTGTAGAAAGGCGAAAAGTTAGGCTTGTACAATTAACTGAATACAACAGCATATTATATATAAAACACCTTGGTATGCAACCCTATAACGAAATCAAATTTGATTGTGGGAAAAAGTTAATTGTTAGTTATAGCCTAAATTATTGGCAGACGGTCTTTCAAGATTTTTGCCGAATTAATAAAAGTATTTTAATAAATCCAGAAAAAATAATTAGTCGCGAGAGTGAAAAAATTGTGTTAAGCGATCATTCGATTTTCACTTATTCAAGACGCAAGTACAAAAAGGAATTTTCGAGTTTTGCCTTAGAAATGGACGAAAAATAGGGGTTTGATGCTAAAGGTATTATTTTCAAATCTCTCTTTCAATTTAGGAACATTTGTGCAGACTAAAACGCTTCACTTTTAAAAACCTTTTTAAAAAATAAGGTAGAATTTCATGGTAAATATTTATAGCATATTTAGGATTAAAGCATCAAAAAAAGCACTCAAAAATGAGTGCTTTTTTTGTAATATTCTGTTTTCGCATCGGCGAACCGTCGCATCGCGAACCGTCGCATCGGCGAACCGTCGCATCGGCGAACCGTCGCATCGGCGAACCGTCGCATCGCGAACCGTCTCACCGGCGGCACGATTTTGGATAGGTTTCCAACCTTAAAAGAAGCATACGGATATGTCGAAGAAATTAGAAATTGGTACAGTCGAAAAAATATTGGTGAACACATTTGGGCAATCGAAAGACAAAAAGATATTTGGGTAGTTAAGCTCGAAAAATTCAAATTAAAAGAGTTTAAAATCATTGGAAAAATGTTTGACAAACATGAAGAGGGCATTAGTCGTTTCTTTGAAAACGGAGCCTCTAATGCCAAAGCGGAAAATTTAAATGCTCGAATTCAACGTTTTTTATCAAATAATTTTGGTTTTAAAGACAGGGATTTCTTCTTTTATAGAACTCAAATCTATTTCGCTTAGCACCTTAAAAAATGAAATAACCTGAAATCCATTAATCAATTACTTTAATTTACCATGACAGTACAGTACAGGATAGTAATATTTTTCAAATTAAATATAATTGTATTATATAAAGTATTTCTATTGTTATCTTTACATTAATCGTGATTTGCACTGATATAAATACAAATAGTAATAACGACGTTTTGCTCTGGCAAGCCTTCAAAAAAGGTGACAGTTCTGCTTTTGAGCAACTTTATAAAAAGTATTTTAAAGATTTAGGAAGATATGGTTTGCGTTTAAATCCAGACAAAGATTTGGTTGAAGATGCGATCCAAGATGTATTTATCGACCTTTGGAGACGAAAAGAATTTCTGAGTGATGTAGAAAATGTGAAACTTTACTTATATCGTGCTACTCGCAACCAATTTAATAGAACAATTCAAAAGGATATTTTTGAAGGTTCGGAAGATATTAATAATTTTTTAGATTATTTGGGAACACTTTCGTCCGAACAAGAATCAATTGAAAATGAATCGAATCAAATTAGAACCCGTTCTATTCAAAATGCAATGAATAATTTGAGCAATCGTCAAGCAGAAGCAATTCATTTGAGATTTTATCAAGGTTTGAGCCTAGACGCAATTGCATTAATTATGAAAATTCAAAAACAGGTTGTTAAAAATTTGCTTTCAAAATCATATATCATCCTAAAAATTTCTCTCAAAAACCTTATTTCAACTATACTTATTTTTCTACTCAATTAGTATGATTTTAAACTGATTTACCTAAAACACCATCAAAATAGTTTTAGGTTTTTTTTATCTTAAAAGCTAAAATCTTATAAATTAGTTTTACCATTTTCAAGAAACCATCAATAATTTAACAATAAAACTATAAATGCTATGAAAAAAAGATTCCTGATCTATTATGAATCAAAGTTTCAAAAAAGTTTTTTTTATATACTTTTTCCCTTTATTCTGTTTTCATTTCAGCGTTCAAAACCTCCTGTTTTGAGTTTTAGTAGGTATTTTGTGGCTGCCGAAAGTTATGAATCGGTTGGTGTTGCTGATATAAACAATGATGGAAAACCTGATTTGATTTCAGGGGATTTTTGGTATGAAAATAATGGCACAAGAAAAAATAATTTCAGAAATCGACATTTGATTGATAATCAAAAAAGACAAGGTGAATATTATGATGATTTTGCCTCAATTTGTTTGGATGTTAATGCCGATGGCAACATTGATTATATCACAGGAGGTTGGTTTGACCAAACTTTGCGTTGGCTCGAAAATCCAGGTTTAACAAAAAATCAACACTGGAAAAGCCATGAAATAGCTAAAACAGGTAATATTGAATGTATTAGAGCTTGGGACATTGATGGAGATGGAAAGCTGGAGGTTGCTCCTAACAATCCAAAATTACCTTTAAAATATTTTAAATTAGAGAATGGATCTTTTCGTCAAGTTGAAGTTGCCGCAACTCAGGGTCACGGTTTGGGTTTTGGAGATATTGATGGAGACGGTAAAGGCGATTTTATTGTGAGTGATGGTTGGTTGAAAAATTTAGGAAATGAAAAATGGGAAATGAATCCTGAGTTTTCATTGGGAACAGCCAGTGTGCCAATTTTGGTAGCGGATGTAAACAATGATGGAAAAAATGACCTTATTGTTGGTCAAGGTCATAGCTATGGTTTGCATTGGTACGAACAATCTATAATTGCAAATAAACGTACATGGAAAAAGCATTTAATTGACGATTCTGCTTCGCAATATCATACAATGGAATGGGTAGATTTGGATAATGACGGAAAATCAGAATTGATTACAGGAAAACGTTTTAGGGCTCATAATGGCAAAGATCCAGGTGAAAACGATGAAGTTGGTTTGTATTATTTTAAATGGAATGGCTCTTCATTTATCAAAAATAAAATAGCTTATGGACCTGCTGGCGAAGGTAAAGGTACTGGCATTTATTTTATGGTTTATGATTTGTTAGGCTCTGGCCGCAAAGATATTGTAGTAGCTGGAAAAGATGGATTAGTGATCTTTTTTAATGAAGGAATATAACCATTAAAATATTTTTTATAAAAAAAACTGTTTTTAATGGTTACTTTTTTCAAAATGCATTACCTGTAATATATAATGTTTAAGTTTTGAGCTCAATGAAGCATAATTATATTAAAATACAAGATTTTTTAAATGATGATTCATTCGTTAAATGGATTGTTTTTTCTGAAAATCAAAAAGAATGGCAGCAGTTTTTGCTTGAAAATCCTGACAAGAAGAGTATAGTTAAAGAGGCTCAAAAACTAATTTTAGAAATTAATTCAATTGAAAACTCAAAGGGTATTGAACTCAATCGAAAACTTGTATTTGAAAAAATCATAAAAGGAATTAACGAAGAAAAATATCCAGAAAAACCTACAATTAAATTTTGGAAAACAATCATGGTTAAGTATGTAGCTAGTTTTGTTTTAATGCTTGGTTTAGTCTATTTTTTTTACGAAAATCAATCAAAAGGAAAAGTTACTTACAAAGCATTGGTGGCTTCGATAGAAGATGAAAATACATTAATTGAGCGTGTAAATAATTCCAAATCTTCTATAAAAATCAAACTCGAAGATAGTAGCATAATTACACTGGAGAAGGGCAGTAAGTTGAGCTATCCAAGTCATTTTGCGATTAATAAAAGAGTGGTTGTGCTGAGTGGAGAAGCTTTTTTTGATATTGCCAAAAATCCAAATAAACCATTTTATGTATATGCCAATGAGGTTGTTACAAAAGTTCTGGGCACAAGTTTTAGAATTAAAGCAAATGAACAAGACAAAAAGGTAATCGTAAAAGTAAGCACGGGAAAAGTATCAGTTTATAATCAAAGAGAAATAAATTTAAATGACCCAGAAACAAATGCCTTAATTTTATTGCCAAATCAACAAGCAATTTATAATCGACCAACCGAAGGTTTAAGCAAACATCTGGTGGAAATCCCAATGCTACTTACCGAGAAAATTGATAAAAACGTGACTACACAATTTGATGAAGTTTCGGTCAATCAAATTTTTGAAGTTATTGAAAAACGCTACGGAATCAAGCTAATTTTCAATGAGGAGCTTTCGTCGAATTGTATCATTACTACCAAATTAAGAGATGAGTCTCTTTACGACCAACTGGATTTGATTTGTAGTATTATTGGTGGAACATATAAGGAAGTAGACGCTCAAATTATTATTGAATCAAAAGGTTGTAAATAAACTATCTTAACCATTTAACCATAAATTATATGAATTAAACAAAGCTTGTTTCAATCAAAAAAAGGAAAAGATGCTCTAACATCGCTCCCTTTAGATTTACCCGAAAGCAAATTGTTTTGCCTTTATCAAACAAAAACAAACAAAAGTATGTCGAAAATTTTTACAAAAAAAACGATTTTCAAGATTATGAAAATCTCAATAACCCAATTGATGATAATTGCTTTTTTGGCGAGCGTAAGTTATGCCCATGAAAGTTATGGTCAAGAAAAACTGACAGAGCGAATTTCTATATCTATCAAAGATGGGAACTTGAAATTAGTGCTTCAACGTATTGAAAAACAAGTAGATTTAACCTTTTCTTATAAAAAAGATGTGGTTAATTCCGCCGAAAAATTAACAGTAGATTTTAAGGATGAAACCGTTGAAGAAATACTGAAAAAGGTATTAACTCCTAGAAAAATATCTTTTCAAGTATTACGAAGTAATCAAATTATTTTGACTCGGAATATTGGCTTAGGGAATATTGAAAATATTCAGAGAGATCAATTTTATGAAAACAAAGTAGAATTGGTTGCAGATATCACCATAAAAGGAACTGTAAGCGATGAAAAAGGCGAGAAACTGCCAGGAGTAAGTGTGATTGTAAAAGGTACAACTCGTGGAAGTAGTACAAATATGGAAGGTGAGTTTACGCTTGCTGTACCAGATACAAAAGCAACGCTTGTTTTTAGTTTTGTAGGTTATGAGCCGAAAGAAGTTTTAGTTGGAAATCAATCACAAATAAATGTGCAGCTCCAAACGGATGTAAAAGCTTTAGGTGAAGTGGTTGTGGTTGGTTATGGAACACAAAAATCGAAGGATTTGACAGGTTCGGTAGCAACTATTAATCAAGCAGTTATCAAAGATTTACCTGTTGCATCGGTTGACCAAAAAATGATTGGACAAGTGGCTGGTGTTCAAATTTCACAACCTTCGGGTTCTCCCGGTGGAGGAACATCTGTCAGAATTAGAGGAAGCGGCTCACTCGGTGCAGGAAATGAGCCTTTATATGTAATTGATGGTTTGCCTTACACTTCTGGTTTGAGCAGAGATTTTAACCCCTTATCATTAATTAATCCTAACGATATTGAATCAATTTCAATATTAAAAGATGCTTCATCAACGGCCATTTATGGTTCTCGTGGAGCAAATGGTGTAATTATGATCACAACAAAAAAAGGTAAATTTAATAGCTTGAAAGTAAATGTTTCTTCGATGCGTGGTGTACAACAAGTTCCACAAAAAGGGCGACCACAATTGATGAATCAGCAAGAATTTATTGATTTACAACGAAATAAAATTGATATAGCTGTTCGACGTGCTGAAAATAGAGCAACAACCATCAATGATTATCCAATTGAATATCAGAATCCTTCTCAATTGGTAGGAAACGGCACAGATTGGTATAATTTATTGCTTCAAACAGCGGAGATTCAAGACCATAATATCAGTATTCAGAAAGGAACACAAGACTCTCGAATAAACCTGAATTTGGGTTATTTTAAGCAAGAAGGTGTGGTTAAATATACTGGACTTGAACGTTTTAGTGCCAATCTTTCGGTTGAGTCAAACATATCAAAAAAAGTAACGATTGGAGCGTCGCTTCAACCATCTTTTATTAACCAAAACAGAACAAATACAAATTCAAACCGTGAAGATATAATAGGAATCGCCAACTGGGCAAACCCAGTTTTAAACCCTTATGATGCTAATGGAAGTCTTATTCCATATTTGCGTTCTCCTGCGAGTAAATATCATTCGGCATGGAGTTTTGCAAATCCACTTTATGTTTTACGAGAAACAACTCAATTGCAGCAACAATTCCAAAACTTAGGTTCAGCTTTTGCCGAATGGGAAATTGTTCCAAACCTAAAAGCACGAACATCTCTCAGTACGATTTGGGCTACTTCAAAATACAATCAGTATGTACCAAGTACAGTTGGTGCTCCCAATATTCCGCCAGTAGCAGGCACTGGAAGGTCATCAAATTCGAGAGCTGATAATTTTAATTGGTTGATTGAAAATACATTGACTTATAACAAAACGATTAAGAAACATCGTATCAATATTTTGGCAGGTTATACAACTCAGAAAAACAAAGCGAGTAATATAAATCTGAATGCATCGCCTTATTCAAATGACTTAATCGAAACAATCAATGGGGCTCAAGCAGTAAGTTCATGGGGCGAAAGTGTTGACGAATGGAGCATTATTTCTTATTTGGGCAGAATAAATTATGCCTTTAATGATAAATATTTGTTAACAGCTTCTATGCGTTCGGATGGTTCATCTCGATTCGGAATTAATAATAGATACGCAACTTTCCCATCTATTGCAGGTGCGTGGCGTATTTCGGATGAAGCATTTTTGAAAAATATTAAGCTAATAAGTAGCTTAAAACTAAGAACAAGTTATGGCAAAAGCGGTAATAATAATATCGGAAATTATTCGCATTTGGCTTCAATTAGCCCTGGTGCTTATATTTTTGGTGCAAATCAAGTTTCAGCATCTTATGTTGGTATTGCCAATCCAAACTTGACTTGGGAAGAATCAGACCAAATTGATGCAGGATTAGACGGTGAGTTTTTTAACAACAGACTCTCATTAACCGTAGATTTTTATAATAGAAAAAGTAAAAATATGCTACTAAACGATGTGATTCCAGCCATTACTGGATTTAATTCGCAGATAGTAAATAAAGGAACTGTTCGAAATAGAGGCGTTGAAATCTCGCTTGGAGGCTCGCCTATCACTGGTGAATTTAACTGGGATATGAACTTTAATATTGCTTTCAATCGCAATAAAGTGCTTGCTATCAATGATAATGGAGATAGAATCTTATCGGGAAACAACGATAATAATCCAACCCACGTTACGGTCGTTGGTAAGCCAATCGGTAATTTTTACGGTTTTGTTTTAGAAGGTGTTTACAGTGCTAAAGATTTAGAAAACTCAAATTTGATTAAAACCGCCCAAGTTTATGAAGGAAATACAAAGTATAAAGATGTTAATGGCGATGGTATTATAAGTGATGTATTAGATTACACGATTATCGGAAACCCACAAGCAGATTTTATTTACGGATTTTCAAATTCATTTTCTTACAAAAACATTACTTTGGGTATCATCATGAATGGTCAATATGGAGGTCAAGTAATGAATGGTCTTAGACAAACTACTGATAATCTACAAGGTTTTTTTAATGTAAGCAAAATGTGGGTTGACCGATGGAGAAGTGCCAATAGCCCTGGTGCAGGTAATCTTTATGGAGTACCAAAACTTACGCCAAGTTGGGGACACCGGGTCAATTCGCTTTGGGTAGAAGATGCAACTTTCCTCAGAATTTCAAATTTGTCGTTGGGTTATACCTTACCCGAAAGTTTGGTTAAGAAAACAGGCTTTATCAATAGCTGCCGAATTTATCTTACTGCCAATAATTTAGTAACATTTACTAAATATAGCGGAGCAAACCCCGAAGGACAATCAAGAAACATTGATAATACCCTGTCACCGGGCTTTGATATGTCGTCGTATCCATTGGCACGCACAACATCAGTTGGGTTAAATCTTTCTTTTTAAAATCTAAAAAGAAAGGAAAATTTTTCTAAAATGAATTTTAAATAGATATTTCTATGAAAAAAATAACATATATAATAGCTCTATTTTTGTTATCGAGCTGTTCAAAAGATTTTTTGGAATTATATCCAAAATCAACACTTAATGAAGGTAATTTTTATCAAACCGATGTAGAATTTACATTATTGGCAAATGGTTGTTACGTTCCGATGCGTGATAACGAAAAAAATAACCATTGGATTTTGGCTGAATTAATCTCTGATAATGCCAGTTTTCAAAATAATGTACGTACTGGCGAAGCTTCAAGAGGAATTATTGACCAGTTTATTTTGGTAAGTAATAATATTGCCTATTCAAACTACTGGAATGTCTCTTATAATGGCATAACTCGATGCAATAAACTGCTCAATGAATTGAATAGGGAAGGCGTAAGCTGGTCAAAACAATCACTTAAAGACCGATGTAATGGAGAAGCATTGTTTCTGAGAGCCTTGTATTATTTCAATTTGGTTCGACAATTCGGAGGTGTTCCTTTGGTTTTGCAAACAATTACTTCCCAAGAAGCAGTTAATATCAAACGTTCAAGCGAGGCCCAGGTTTACGAAAGCATTATCAACGACTTAAAACAAGCGGCAACAAAATTTGGAATTGCAAAAGATGTTGAAGAAAATGGTCGTGCAAATGAAATGTCGGCTTTGGCTTTATTAGGAAAAGTATATCTGACAACAGGCAAATATGCCGAAGCTGAATCTGTTTTAAAAACCGTTGTTTCGTCTGGGAAATATGCACTTTTGAGCGAATATGCTGATGTGTTTAATCCTTCAAAAAAAGATTATAAAGAATCAATTTTTGCCGTTCAATATTCTGAAAATAGTGCAGAATTAGCAAATAATTTCATTTTTACCTTTGCTCCGCATACATCAGGAGGGGCAGTAACGCTGCGTCCGAGTGTTAATATTGTTGGAGCTGGCTGGAATCAA
>CAMAQF010000122.1 GCA_945860265.1 Emticicia agri
AACCAACCGATGATTTGATAAATGCATTTGAAACTGGCGATAAACGCAAAAATGTTTCAATTGGATTTTGGAATGGAATTGATTGGGACAATATCGTTCGACCTGTTGCCTATTGTGCCAAATATAAACCGCCTGTTTCTGCACCAGACAATCGTTGTGGCGATAATTTCCCAATCCTGCGTTACTCAGATGTATTACTAATGCTTGCCGAAAGCATGAATGAGCAAGGCAAAACCGCCGAAGCGATTCCTTTTGTGCAACAAGTTCGTACACGAGCAGGTTTGACATCAGTAATAACTGGTTTGAATAAAGATGCACTAAAAACCCTTATTGCTAAAGAACGTCAAGTAGAGTTTTGTTTTGAAAACCAACGTTGGTATGATCTCAAACGCACAGGAAAAGCCTTAGAAGTAATGGCTGCTCATGGAATACGTGAAAAAGCAAAAAAGACTTTTTTGTATCCAGAAGCTTATGCCCTTACAGCCAATAAATTACTCGCACCAATACCTGTAAATGAAATTTCTATCAATAAATTAGAACAAAATCCAGGGTATTAATAAAAATTGTATTAAACAATAAAAAATATAGACATGAAAACCCTTTTTTCTTTTGCTTTAATTATGCTCAGTTTAGGGAATGTTTTTGCTCAAAATAATGATAAAAAACCTAATATTTTATATATATTGGTTGACCAATGGCGAGCATCTGCAACTGGCTACTCAGGAGATAAAAATGTAATGACCCCAAATCTGGATAGATTAGCTTCTGAAAGTATTAATGTAAAAAATGCTATTTCGGGAACGCCAGTTTGTACGCCGCATAGAGCTTCATTAATGACAGGGCAATATCCGCTTACTAATGGGATTTTCATGAACGATGTTTTGCTTGATACAAATGCTACTACGATTGCAAAAGTTTATAAAAATAACAATTATGCCACAGGTTTTGTAGGTAAATGGCACATTGATGGTCATGGTCGAAATAGCTACATTCCACCCACTCGCCGACAAGGCTTTGGATTTTGGATGGCAAATGAATGCTCGCATGATTATAACAATTCTCCCTATTATACTGGCGATGATAAGAAAAAGATGTTTTGGCAAGGCTACGATGTGATTTCCCAAACCGAAGATGTTTGTAAATACATAAAAAAACAAGCTATTGAACCGAATCCGTTTTTATTGTTTATTTCAATTGGTAGTCCGCATGACCCATATCAAACCGCTCCCGAAAAGTACAGAAAAATGTACGAAAACAAGCAGTTTGTCATCAATGGAAATGTGCCAGTCGATAAACGAGAAAAAGTACAAAAAGACTTAGTGGGTTATTATTCTCACATCACAGCTATTGATGATTGCATTGGTAAAATGTGGCAAACTCTCAAAGATTTAGGCATTGACGATAATACTATTATCGTATTTTCATCTGACCATGGCGATTTATTGGGTTCGCATGGCTCTTGGAACAAACAACAACCTTACGAGGAAAGTATAAGAGTACCTTTTTTGGTTCATTATCCAAAAGCTTTTGGGAAATCAGGTAAAACATCAAATGTTTTATTAAATTCGCCTGATATAATGCCTACACTTTTGGGACTTTCTAAGATTGAAATCCCTAAATCTGTTGAAGGTATTGATTTTTCGGGAGTTCTGAAAGGTTCACAAAAAGATAACTTAAAGCAAACCTTAATTGCTTGTTATCAACCATTTGGGCAATGGGATAGGCGGAAAGGTGGTAAAGAATATAGAGGAATTGTAAACCAACGTTATACTTATACAAGAGATTTGCAAGGCCCTTGGCAATTATTTGATAACTTACAAGACCCTTTACAACTCAATAACCTTATCGGAAAACCTGAATTTGCAAAGTTACAAAAACAGCTAAATAATGATTTAAACGCTGAGCTAAAAAAGCGTAAAGATGATTTTCGGCCGGGAATGGAGTACATTAAAAAATGGAATTATTTAGTTGATGAAACCGAAACTGTGCCATATATTAAGGTAAATTATGAAGGAAAATTGATTGTTGAATAAAAAATATTTAAAAAAAGATGTGTGTTTCTATGAAATATAATAAGCAGATGGTGTTTTTGATTATTCTTCTTAATGTAATATTTAGCAGTAAATTATATGCAAGTTTTGCAGATTTAAAGCCTATTAATTTAAGAACTGAGTATAAGGTAAATCCTGTGATTGATTCGCCAAAACCACGTTTTAGTTGGGAGTTGACTTCCACAAAAAGGGGGCAAAATCAAACTGCTTTTCAAATCATGATTGCATCATCTGCCGAGCTTTTAACGGTAAATAAAACAGATATTTGGGACTCCAAAAAAATAAATTCAAATGAAACCAATCAAATCGAATATGATGGTATTGCCCTAAAATCGAGAACTTTATGCTTTTGGAAAATAAGAAGTTGGGATAAAAATGGTCAGGTAAGTGCATGGAGTAGTATTGCAAAATTTGAAATTGGACTACTCAATAAAACCGATTGGAATGCCGATTGGATAGGAAATGATTTAACCGCTCTGGGCAAAGGAAATGTATATCATTTGCCACCTTCACCATTTTTTAGAAAAGAGGCTTTTATAAAATCAGGAATCAAAAAAGCAAGGCTTTATGTGACAGCATTGGGCTTATATGAATTTCAAATCAACGGAAAACGTATTGGTAAAGACTATTTCACGCCAGGTTGGACAGATTATAACAAAAGAGTTTATTATCAAACCTACGACATAACCACCGATATTAAATCTGGTAAAAATGCTTTTGGGGCTATTATTGCCGACGGTTGGTATGCTGGCTATTTGGGTTATGCTCTTTTGGTAAATAATCCAGTAGTGAAAAATTTCTATGGAAACGTTCCTGTACTAAAAGCTCAAATAGAAGTTGAATATTTAAATGGTCAAAAAGAAATAATTTCGACCGATAAATCTTGGAAAACTAATCATGGACCAATCATTGAAGCTGACATACTAAATGGTGAAACCTATAATGCTAACTTAGCTTTTGAAAATTGGAGTAAATTAGGTTTTAATGATGTTAATTGGAAAAACAGTAGTACTTTTCCAGATAATGCAGAAAGAAAAATTGAAGCCTATCCTGGCAATCCAATACAAGTTTTTCAAGAATTAAAAGCAAAAAAAGTAACAGCAAAATCAGATGGGAAATATATTTTTGATTTAGGACAAAATTTTGCAGGAATTGTTAGGTTGAATGTTAAAGGAAATAAAGGAGATACAATTCGATTAAAGTTTGGAGAGGTTTTATTTCCGAGTGGAGAAATAATGACAGAAAACCTTCGAAAAGCCCGTGCTATGGATACCTATATTTTAAAAGGTAGTCCAAAAGGCGAAACGTGGATGCCTAAGTTCACCTATCACGGATTTCAATTTGTGGAAGTAAGTGGTTTCAGAAAAACGCCTCCTATTGATGCCATTACTGGAATTGTTTTAAGTTCTGCCACGCCCGAAGTTGGCTCGTTTGATACTGATAATCAAATGATTAATCAACTTTATAAGAATATTGTTTGGACTCAACGCTCAAATTATTTTGATGTGCCTACTGATTGTCCGCAACGAGACGAACGTATGGGATGGACTGGCGATGCCCAAGCCTATATTCAATCTGCGACCTATAATAATGACATTTCTGCGTTTTTTGCAAAATGGCTCGTTGACTTAAACGATGCCCAACTTTCCGATAATACATATCCACTTTATGCACCCGCCCCCAATTTGCGTAAGTCAGATACTTATTCGCCAGGTTGGTCAGAGGCGGGTATTATTTGCCCATATACTATTTACAAAACTTATGGAGATACAAGAATAATTAGGCAGTTTTGGCCTAATATGGTAGCTTATCTTAAGTTTATGGAAGATAAGAGTAAAGGAGAATATGTTTATAAAGAAGCAAGTTTTGAAGATGTTTCGCCAAAAGGTGGTTTTGGAGATTGGCTTTCGGTTGGTAAAAAAACGCCACCTGATATGTTGGCTTCGATGTATTTTGGTTATGCAGCAGCTATGATGTCAGAAATGGCAAAAGCCATCGGTAAAAATGAAGAATCTGCTCATTATGAAGCTATTTTTAATAAAATAAAACCAGCATTCCTAAATCATTATACCGACGAAAATGGCAAATTTAGAACAAATGTTACTGCCTACGGAGATGGAGAAGGCTATGTTGATGGTCAAATGGGCTTTGATGGACATACCCAAACCGCTTATGCAAACGCAATTTATATGAATTTGCTACAACCCCAGCATAATCAAAAAGCTGGCGATTGGTTGGTAGAGCTAATTAAAGCAAATGACAATAAACTAACGACTGGTTTTTTAGGTGTTAAGCCATTGTTACCTTCACTTTCAAGCACAAATCATTCCGACGAAGCATACAAATTATTGCTAAGTAGCGAATATCCTTCTTGGGGTTTTGAGGTTGTAAATGGAGCAAACACTATTTGGGAGCGTTGGAATAGCTATATCAAAGGCAAAGGATTTGAAAATAATGCAGGTATGAATTCATTTAATCATTATGCTTTTGGTTCGGTTAATGAGTGGCTTTTTTGCAATGCAGCTGGAATAAAAATGGATGGAGTTGCCTACAGAAAATTTATAATAAAGCCAGAAATTGCAAAAGAGGGAATTGGTTTTGTAAAAGCAAAATACCATTCCATAAGTGGAGAAATTGAATCGTCTTGGAAAAAAGAAGGCAAAAAAATAATTTTAAATATTAAAATTCCAGTAAATACAATTGCCAATGTATTTGTTCCAACAACAAAGCCACAAGCTGTTTTAGAAAGCCATAAATTAATTAAAATAAACCCAAATATCAAAATAAAGGCATTTCAAGACAATTATCTGAATCTTGAATTAGGTTCGGGGTCTTATCAATTTATATCAGAAAATTAAGAACCATTTAAGAATCATAAAAAAATCTCGTAAATATGAATTTTACTAATTGCATATTATTGATTTTAAGTTTTTTGGCGGTAAATAGTCAAGCACAAAATAAAGTGTCAAAACCCAATATTATCTTTATTTTAACCGATGATCAACGTTTCGATGCCTTGGGTTACGCAGGAAATAAATATGCCCATACGCCCGAAATGGATAAGTTGGCAAGGGAGGGTTCATATTTCAAAAAAGCATTGGTAACAACCCCAATTTGTGCGGCAAGCAGGGCAAGTATTTTGAGTGGAATGCAAGAGCGTAGCCATCGTTATACTTTTCAAACGGGTAATATCAAACAGGAATATATGGAAAATACTTATCCAAAAGTCCTGAAAAATGCGGGTTACTATACTGGTTTTTTTGGAAAGTTTGGTGTAAAATATGACCAAAACGAGCAATTGTTTAATGAATATGAAGATTATGATAGAAATGGAAAATATACTGATAAACGTGGGTATTTTTTTAAAACTCTCGGAAAAGATACCGTTCATTTAACTCGTTATACTGGGCAAAAAGGCATTGATTTTATTGAAAAAGCACCAACGGATAAGCCATTCTGTTTGTCCTTGAGTTTTTCCGCACCTCACGCACATGACAATGCACCCGACCAATATTTTTATGATGAACAAACAGCACATTTGCTCGAAAATGTAAGCATTGATCCACCCAAGTTAGGGGAAGATAAGTATTTTAATGCCCAACCGGAAGGCGTGAAAGCAGGTTTCAGTCGCTTGCGATGGACATGGCGATTTGATAATCCTGCAAAATACCAGCGAATGGTCAAAGGTTATTTTCGAATGATTGCAGGCATAGATTTAGAGATTGCAAAAATTCGGACAGAACTTAAAAAGAAAGGATTGGATAAAAATACTGTCATTATTGTGATGGGTGATAATGGCTATTTTTTGGGCGAGAGGCAATTGGCTGATAAATGGATGATGTACGATAATTCGGTAAGAGTGCCATTGATAATTTATGACCCACGAACTCCAAAACATCAAGACGTTGAAGAAATGGCCTTGAATATTGATGTTCCAGCAACTATTTTAGATATGGCAGGACTAAAGCAACCTAAAAACTATCATGGTAAAAGTTTATTGCCAATTGTTTCTGGCAAAAGAAAAACCATAAATCGTGATACAGTTTTAATTGAGCACCTTTGGGAATTTGTTAGCATTCCACCAAGTGAGGGCGTAAGAACAAACGATTGGAAATATTTCAGATATGTGAATGATAAGTCTTGGGAAGAATTATATGATTTAAAAAACGACCCACAGGAAATAAATAATCTTGTAAAAAATAATAAATATAGCAAGGTTTTAAATAAACTTCGCCAAGAAACTGCTGCCCAAATTCAAAAAGTACAAGACCCATATCCAAATGCTCCCACGGGTTTGATGATAGAATTTATTAGACAGCCAAGTAATATTTTGTTGAAAGATAAATCACCCGAATTCAGCTGGATTTTGCCAAAGGATGCAGTTTCGCAATCGGCTTACCAAATTTTAGTTGCTTCTTCCAAAACAAATATTGACAATAATATTGGCGATATTTGGAATAGTAATCAAGTGCAAGGAAATAAATTTTCAAATGTATCTTTTCAAGGTAAAGAACTAAAATCAGGCATTGAATATTTTTGGAAAGTACGCATTTGGGATACATATAACCGAACAGGCGATTATTCAGAAACACAGTCGATTCGAGTAAGGGAAATCAGTAGATAGTCATAAATTGTGAATTTATTAGCTAAAAAGCGTATCTTTCGAGAGTAATAGATTCGATGGGACGCCATAATTAAGACTCACATCAATTGTTTTGATGGTATTTTTTTTGACCTATTGGGGCCATCAAAGATGAGTAATCATCACTTTGTAATAATATATTTTTTTTGAACAACAGCAATTGGTTTTTCAATTTCTTTGATAATTTTCCGAGAGCCATCAGGAGAAACTTCAATAAGTTTTCCATTTTCTGCAATCATAACTTTATCGCCTTCAGCCAAACTTCTCCAGTAGGCTTGCTTAGTAGCTGTTTCTGCTAAATATGGAATCTGTTCTTCTAGGAATGTGATTTCTTTTTCAGTTAACATGTTTTTTTGACTTTATACAATTTTAGTATTACATGAGTTGCAATGCAAGTATTTGTGTTTCATTACCAATATCTGATTTTAATTGTAAGAATTCATTGATATTAGCAATTGTTTTCGCCTTTCATTGATATTTCAGCAAGATTTATCTTTTATCTCTTTATTTGATACTTAGGTTTTGATAAATGCACGACTCATCAATTCTTGTTCACTTTTACTAATTTTATACTTCGTAGCTAAATGTTTCCAAGTTGATGTTACCTTTTTTATTTCTTCAATAATATACTTTGCTTTGTCATGTTTGATGCGAAAATAAGGAGCAAATTCAATTGCTAAATCTACATCTAAGGCATTGTCATTTTCGCTAATATTGAGTTTTAGACCTGTGCCGTTTTCATTAGGATTGATATCGAAAGCAGGAGATAACTCCCAACCTTTTGGTGTGAGTAGAAAGCCATGATTTCGGAGGTGGTCATCGGTATTTGACACACAAATACTGAAAACAATTCTTCGCCAAAGCTCCTCCAAATCATGTTCAATATTTACCCCATTTTGCATGATGAATTCAGCCAATTTCAAGTAACTCACACCTTCTTGATAATCTACACCATCAGTATAGCCCAATAAAGTCATTGCCGAAGCAAAATGTATTCGTTGCTTGCCAATTCTATCAAATCTTTTTGTAATAAAAATATGGTGGCGTCTGCCAAATTTTTCAACGAAAGCATCTGACACATTTATGCTGGCTTGTTTGGCCAAATCATGTGCTACTATTTCCCAAGCTCCCATATTTCTATCATCAAATTTACTGGGAAATTTTGCAATCCAAAGTTGTTGATTTGGGTCTAAAACACTGGCTTTGGGTCTTGCTCCACCAAGCGACGAACCTGGTGCCATGAGCATATTTAGCAATTTGAGGTATTCGGGGTCATTGGTGCTTTTGTCTTGTTCAAGCCTTAAACTTGCTTGTTCGAGTTCTCTTAAAGACGTATAAGGTGGAGCAGCCATATCTCGATTATCGTTCAGAAATGTGCCATTTCCTTCAATTTTGAAGCGTAAAGCACCCATTCAATGTTCGTCATATACACCCAACAAATAGTCAGTTTCAAACAAAAGGTTCTCTTCTCGTTGTTCTTGCCGTGCTAAAGCCGCCTCTCTTCTCCGCATTAATAAACGCCCCCAGCGGACAGGAGAAGAATCCATAAAAATACCAAAATTGGGTTTGGTATCATTTAAAAACTGTCTTCCGTTAAAAAAATATAAATCGGGGTCAAGCTGAATATAACTGGATTGCAACCATTCTTTGTCATATTCAAAGGAAAAAATCTCATTTCCTCTCATTTGTGTAGCCGAAAGCATACCCATCAAAGTTGGATTTCCTAGTTCTTGCCAATCGGCATAAACTAAAATATTTCTTGCTCTTTGGCTCATTTTTTTACTTTTGGAGCTCGTTTTCTTACTAAAATCTCTGCATCTTGCAGTTTCCTTCCTAAAACATCATCATTAGCAATATTCAAGAAATTCTTTTCTAAGCCGAATACAAAAAGCACATGAAGATATGAACCTATCGCCACACTTGGCATTCCTTTTTCGATTTGCCAAAGTGTCGAACGGCTTATTCCTGCCCTTTCTGCTACTTGTTCGGTGTTCAATTTTCGTCTTAATCGAGCCAATTTAATCTCTTCGCCTAATTGGTCGAGAATTATTTGGTGACTAGGCAATAGTATCATAATGTTTGATATTTTACACAAATATGTATATAATGTTTATTAAAACATACATTATATTTTAATAACATAAATTGAATTTGAAGAAAAGATTGGACGGGACGTTGCAAAGTGCTGATTATCAATAAATTATGTTTCAATAGTAAAACATTTTGAAAAACATTTATTTATACAATTTTATTCAATCAAAGCGTACCCTAATATGTTTCTCAATCTTTATTCTACCGAATATGGTCAATCTAAAAACCCTTCAAAATTATACGAATTTATCACTTTCTTTTCGTGTGGCTGATACGCTTCTACAAACGAACTCGGAAACTTTGCCTTGGCTTTTGGATTCCACTTGAACTCATAGGCATAAATTTGTCCGCCATATTCTTCTAAGAATCTTACCCGAATTCCAATGTTGTTTTAATTGTGTTTTTAGCTTTCGTTCTATCATTTTATAAAAATATTGATTAGATGTGTTTGTGCAAAAATAATTCAGTAGTTTTTTATCGATGGCCGAGCTATCTTTTGCTTCTTGTAAAAACAGTGTGTTTATCAATATATTTTGGTCTGGAATGGTGGCCAGAATACCTTTCAGCTCTGCTAAGGCTTTATTGGCCCGCAACGACTTTTTTAGTACCGACTTGCTTTCTATTTGTCC
>CAMAQF010000123.1 GCA_945860265.1 Emticicia agri
ATTACCTTAATCAGACGTTTACGCAAAACTTATAATATCGAAATTATTCTCGAACCAGGTTCGGCCATCGGTTGGCAGACTGGTTATTTAACCTCGACGGTTTTGGATATTGTTGATGCTCAAGGCGTTAATGTAGCAATTCTCGATATATCATTTGCAGCTCACATGCCCGACACACTCGAAATGCCGTACAAACCACGTATTTGGGGAGCAACCGATGCCATAGCTGGCAATAGAAAACCCACTTATCGCATGGGAGGCATGACTTGTTTGGCAGGAGATTTCTTAGGCGATTATTCATTTGATGAACCTCTGAAAATTGGTGATAGTGTAGTTTTTGATGATATGATACATTATACAATGGTAAAAACCACCACTTTCAATGGCGTTGGTTTACCATCAATCGGTATATGGAAAGAAAATGATGAGTTTAAGCTATTGAAAAGTTTTGGATACGAGACTTATAAAGAAAGGCTTTAGTCCTTGTCAATCATATTGAACCTCCGCTCAGGCACCAATTTTTTTAAATATTCGTTGGCTGAGCGGAGTTAAAAGTACTGGATATTTTTAAAATTTTCCACCCATTTACTTGCAAATATCTTTTCATTCTATACATTTGCAAAAAAATATTCTTCACTTGTTTAAAGACCTAAAATACCTCTTAGCACGCCTCGCCTATCTACGTAGTGCCTGCTCATTTGTTCCTGACTTTTGTTAGGTTGTCTTTTTTATTTTTATTTTCCGACAAAGTTTATCAGTTTTGTAGGGCAGATTTTCGTCTGTCATTCTATGAAACGAGTTTTTCGACTCGCTGCACATTGTCGCATTTATACTTCATCTAAAACATTTTAATCTTTTTTCAACAATGAAAAACGTACTTGTCATTGGTATGGGCAAGGTGGGTTCGTTGGTTGGTACATTACTCGCAAAACGCTTTGCCGTTACGGGTATGGATATCCGCCAACCATCTACTACCCTGCCCTTTAATGTATTACTCGGCGATGTAAACGACATCGGTTTCTTAGAGAATTCGCTCAAAAGTTTTGATGCGGTAGTGTCGGCGATGCCTTATAATCTCAACCTTCCGATTGCCCAAACTGCTCATAAATTGGGCATTCATTATTTCGATTTGACAGAAGATGTGCCAACAACTACGGCAATTAGAGAAATGGCAAAAACTTCTATGGCAGTGATGGCCCCACAATGCGGACTCGCTCCAGGTTTAATCGGAATCGTAGGAGCAGATTTAGCTAAACGTTTCACAAAATTGCGTGATATTGAGCTTCGAGTGGGAGCTTTACCGCGTTTTCCGAATGGTTTGATGGGTTATTCATTCACTTGGTCGCCAGCAGGCGTGATAAACGAATACATTAACGATGCCGAAGTGATTCACAACGGCGAAGTAAAAATGGTAACTTCTCTCGATGGTATCGAGCATATTCAAATCGAAGGACAGGAATTTGAGGCGTTCAGTACTTCGGGCGGACTCGGTACGATGTGCGAAACTTTTGCAGGAAAAGTTGACACACTCAATTATAAAACAATTCGCTATCCAGGCCATGCAAAATTAATGAAGTTTTTGTTATATGAATTAATTTTGAAAGATAAGCGTGAACTCCTAGAGAAGATTCTGACCGAAGCAAAACCACCTGTGCAGGAAGACGTAGTTTATGTATATGCAGTTGTAGAAGGTTGGAAAGGTGAAGAATTGGCTCGTGAAGAATTTTACAGAGCTTATAAGCCAATCGAAATTGATGGCAAACATTGGCGAGCAATTTCGTGGACAACGGCCGCTTCAGTAGCTGCAGTTGTAGAAATGGTAGCGGATGGCAAATTACCGCAACAAGGATTTTTGAAACAAGAAGATATTGATTTCGGTTCTTATCTTGAAACCCAAAACGGTTCATTTTTTAAAGATTAAAATGTGGGGTGAACCGTAGCGACGGCCGCATCCTGTTCACCGATAAAAATAATTTATAAGTTTAGGCGTAATGAAAAATAATCAAATAAAAACCTTAACATACGTACTCGACGGCTTGATGCGTAGATATAGCGAGCGAGTACCTGATGTAAATAAAGTTGCCAATGCCATGATAACCGAAGAAATTATTTCGGATAGAGGTGACATTGAAAACGACCATATAGCTTTTCGTACCATGGGAGTTCCGCAGTTGGGTATTCAATCTTTTGAGAAAATCTTCCTTCACCTTGGCTACGAAAAACGTGATTTTTTCAATTTTGAAGGCAAAAAGCTAAATGCTTACTGGTTTTCACCACCAGAAGTGAGCGGGCGGCATTCCGCTTTTCCAAGAATTTTCGTAAGCGAGCTTCGAGTAGATGATTTATCAGAGAATGCCCAAAGAATTATTAAAAGTTATACCAACGAAGTAAAATCCGACCCAGCGGATAGTTTGGATTTGAATGATGCAGTTGCCGTTAATGAATTTCTGCATAATCCTTTATGGCGAATACCAACTTGGGAAGATTACGAAGCCCTACAACAAGAAAGTGAATATGCCGCTTGGGTGATTTATAACCGATATTACCTCAATCATTATACAATTAGTGTGCACAATCTGAAAAATGGCTATGGCACAATTCAAGCATTTAATACTTTTTTAGAGGGAATTGGTATAAAACTCAATAATGCTGGTGGAAAAATAAAAATTAGCCCCGATGGAGGTTTATTACAAAGTTCGACCGTAGCAGAAATGATTGATGCAGAATTTGCCGATGGTGTAATTCGTTCGATAGCAGGAAGTTATGTAGAATTTGCCGAAAGAAAAGTTTTGCCTCAATTTTCGGGTATAACCATTGACAAAATCGAAAGAATTCATCGCCGCGATGGTTTTGAAACAGGAAATGCCGATAAGATTTTTGAAAGTACATTTACAAGCCAAACAATGAATGCTGAAATGTAAAATATATTAGATTTGACAACTACAACTTTGCAAATCATCGCACTGAAAGAGTTGTCAAATCTTTTTATGCTATAAATTAGCTATCAACCAAGCCTTAAAATCTGCAAACTCGGTTGACATTGGAGTTGCTTGTTTTTCTAAACTCAGCAAATCAGAAAGACGTTTTGGAATATCTTGTTTGCCTACAACTTCCTCAACCACGTCTAAAAATTTTGCATAATGTGCCGTAGAAAAGAAAATTCCAATGACTGGTTCAGAAAGTGAATTAGTATAAGCTTTCAAACCTAAATAGGCAACAGCCGTATGAGGACACATCACATAGCCAGTACGCTCATAGACGTCATTCATGGCTAATTTCGTTGCTTCATCGTCGTAGAAATAACCAACTATTAAGCCACTCATAGTTTTCAAATCATTATTAAGCAAGGCTTTCATGCGAGGAAAATTACTTGGATTGCCGACATCCATTGCATTCGAAATCGTTGATAATGAAGGACTTATAGGCTCGTAAATGCCACTTTCTAAATAGGCTGGCACAACATTATTTACGTTGGTAGTAGCAATAAATTTATGTACAGGCAAACCCAGTTTCCAGGCGATGATTCCCGCACTCAAATTCCCAAAGTTTCCACTCGGAACAGACATAATAACTGGTAAATCAGCACCCGATTTTTTTAATTGGGCGTAAGCATTAACAAAATAAAACGCCTGAGGAATAAGGCGGGCAATATTGATTGAGTTGGCCGAAGCTAAATCAAATTTATCGGTCAATTCTTTATCTAAGAAAGCTAATTTAACCAATTTTTGACAATCATCAAAAGTGCCGCTTACTTCTAAGGCTCTTATATTTTCTCCGAGTGTTGTCAATTGTTTTTCTTGAATTTGGCTTACTTTTCCGCTTGGGTAAAGAATCGTTACATCAATATTTGGCGTTTTAAAAAAACCTTGTGCTACCGCTCCACCCGTATCGCCCGAAGTTGCTACTAAAATATGGATTTGCTTTTGAGATTTTTGCAGAAAATACGACATCAAAGCAGCCATAAATCTTGCTCCAAAATCTTTAAATGCCATTGAAGGGCCGTGAAAAAGCTCTAAACAATAAGTATTTGCTTCAACTTCAATAATCGGTGCAGAAAAATCAATAGCACTATTTACGATTTGACGCAAATCTTCGGCAGGAACATCAGCTCCAATCAGTGTATTTGAAACCTCAAAAGCAATTTCTTGTAAACTAAGATTTTGTACATTGTTCCAAAAAGATTGAGGTAATGGGGTAAACTCAGTTGGCATATAAAGACCATTATCAGGAGGAAGTCCACGAAAAACGGCTTCGGCTAAATCTACATCGGGACTTTGGTGGTTTGTGCTGTATAATTTCATAAATAATTGATTATCAAAGAGATGATTTATCAAGTTTCAGACCAAACTCGGTCAGATGGCTGAAATCATTGTCGGTAGTTTGAAGGGGAATATCAAAAAAGTAGGCTGTTGCAGCAATCCAAATATCATTTTTGCCCATATTACGGGCAGTAGTACTTAGCTTTTTTTCAGGATGAAGCCCTTGGCTAAAAGCATCTATTTCGGCATAGACGTCAGTTAATGTATTGCTAATATCAATAATATGTAGTCGCCCTAAGTTTACTTGTAATATATTTTTTTTTTGTTTTCCCCAAGTTCGTTTTAAAGCAAAGGCCTTTAATTCACCAACCGTAACGATTGAGATAAAACAAGCATCGGGTACAAGAGCATATTTTCTAATATAGTTTAAAACTATATTCATATCTAATAAAACCATTTTGTTAATCAATACCGTTTTTCAACATCTGCTCCCACTCTGCTTCCGTAAATTCAATAGGGATAAGCTTTATCGGCTTATCATTTCCAATTAATTTACTAAAAGCCGCCAAACCTCCCGCCTTCATTATATCGTCTGGGCTATAAAGATTTAGCTTTGGGTCTTTGCTTCTTGGAATAAATGGCTTCTTCAATTTTTTCTTTACGACTTCTGTCATTATTAACCTCCTTTTTTTGCAAAGATATAAAAAAAAACCTGCAAGGTCTGAAAAAGACGGGGTCGCCCAGACCTCACAGGTTTAAAGGGCTACTTAATATTTTATCCCAACATCTTCACGAAATCATCGAATAAATAGCGTGAATCGTGCGGGCCAGGTGATGCTTCGGGATGATATTGTACCGAAAACGCTGGTTTATCTTTTCTACGTATACCTTCTATAGTATTATCATTGAGGTTTACGTGTGTGAGTTCGATATTTTCAATGCTTGAAACTTGCTCAGGTTTTACAGCAAAACCATGGTTTTGTGATGTAATTTCGCAAAGTCCAGTGCGAAGGTTTTTTACAGGATGATTCAAGCCACGGTGGCCATTTTTCATCTTATAAGTTTCAATTCCACTTGCCAAAGCTAATAATTGGTGGCCAAGACAAATACCAAAAACTGGTTTGTTGGTTTCGATTACTTGCTTGATAGTTTCGACAGCATAAGGCATTGCCGAAGGGTCACCAGGGCCATTTGACAAGAAATATCCGTCTGGATTAAAGGCAGCAATTTCTTCAAAACTTGTTTTAGCATTGAAAACTTTGCAATAACAATCTCTTTCTACGAAATTATTCAATATGCTTTTCTTTACACCAAAATCCAAAACTGCTACTTTATATTTTGCATCTTTGCCACCCAAATAATAGGCTTCTTTTGTACTAACAATCGAAGAAAGTTCAAGCCCATCCATCGATGGCACTTTCTTTAATCGTAGTGCCAAAACTGGTGGGTCGAGGATTTCAGAAGAAATAATGCAGTTCATCACACCTGCATCCCGTATATGACGCACAATTTGGCGGGTATCAACATCACAGATTCCTACGATATTGGCACGCTCAAAATATTCTTGGAGAGAAAAATCGGCGGTTGCTCGTGAGTAATAGTGATTAGCGAATGCATTACAGACCATCCCACTAATTTTCACACTCGCAGATTCCTCTTCGTCATCTAAAACAACACCGTAATTTCCAATGTGAGAAGTAGTATTGATCACTACTTGACCAAAATATGAAGGATCGGTGTAAATTTCTTGGTAGCCAGTCATTCCTGTATTAAAACAGATTTCGCCAGCCGAGGTACCAATTTTGCCGAGTGCTTTTCCTTTGAAAAAAGTGCCATCTTCAAGGAGTAGAAGGGCATCAGAGGGTTTTTGATTCATCGAAGAGTAATAAAAGAGTTCCGAAAATACTTATAGTTATCGGAGAATAAAGGTAGTGAAAAAATGTTTAAAGTGTGTCGAAATCTAAATAATACAAATTATTTCTTGTATAAGTACAAATATTTTTTTAGCTCAAACGTCATTTATCACCAATTTTTATCCATATATCACCAAAAAAACAATATCACTTGTTTATATTTCGTATTTAACAGTATATTGGTATCAATATTCAAAATGTAAATGACACTATAACTTTTGTTCTGAGACCATTTCCCAAAGCATTGGTTAGGATTTTCAAACTTCAAACCATTACAACCATGCTATTTAAATTATGCCAACGATTGAACTATCTCAATCATCTTATTAAACAAAGAGCAACAGGTTCGCCCAAAGAGCTTTCTCGAAAACTATGTATTACCGAGCGGGCGTGGTACAAATTAAGAGACGAACTCATCAATGACCTAAACCTACCGATTGACTATTGTCCTCACAGCCGAAGCTACATTTATACCGAAGAAGGTAGTTTTGAGATTGGATTTAAGAAAATACTGCCCGACAAAGCCGCTAATTTGAATGGAGGAAAAGCAGTTTTAGCTACATTAAAGCATTATTTTAAGCAAAATATCCTTTTGATTTAGGAAATTATTAAATTTGATAAATAAAACTAGACAAAAATGAGTACGGCACAGATAATTTATGAACAATACAAGGTTTTGCCCAAAAAGGTGCAAAATGAATTAATAGCACTTATCAATAAAAATAACGATGAGTATGTACAAGTTTCCTTGCCCTCACTCATTGCGGGGTTAAATGAAATGAAATTAATTCGTGAAGGAAAGTTAGAACCAACTTCTTTTGATGATTTTATGAAAGATTTAAAAGATGAAGGTTGAACTAAAAGTTTTGGAGGAGTTTAAGAAAAATGTAAAACGCTTATCAAAGAAATATAGAACTCTAAGCCAAGAAATAGGGCTTTTGGGTGAAATGATAAAACAAAATCCCAAAATTGGCACCCAACTGGGTGGGATTTTATACAAAATTCGTTTGGCAAGCAATAGTAAAAGTGGCGGTAAAAGTGGAGGCTTTCGTGTCATTACTTACGCCATTGAGCAAACCTTAAATGCCACAACAATATATTTGGTTACGATTTACGACAAATCGGAAGAAAGTTCTATTGCCAAGAAAACCCTCCTAAACTTGGTAAAAGACATAGAGCTTTGAAAAATATTTACACTTTACTAAAAAAACTTTTGCCCCTAAAATCTTAGCATATTATGAAACTATCTCTTTTTCAAAAACTCCTTTTTGTGCTCATTGCTCCGGACTTTTGTTTATCAATAAAAACATTGCGTTTATTTATCCTATAATTTTCAATGCCCTCATCGCTTTTTTAGAATACGGGAAAAAAAGCAAAATAATTTGTAATTTTTTTTCTCACTGAACTTTTAGTTCAGTGAGACGCTCTAAGTTTGTAGCACCTTACGATGTTGTAAGGCAATTTTTAAATTTTTATCACAATGAAAAAATTACAAATTAGTAATTTGGAAAGTTTGCAAGGGGGAAAATGTTGGGATGTCAACATTATATTTTTTGAAGTAGAATTATTAGTACATAATTGTAAAGCAAAGGATAGATGGCATTGGTGGTGGGAATAATTCTTTATCTTAATTCAAACCTTGTTATCTTTTACTCTGTTGCAGGAGGTAACAAGGTTAATATTTAATATACTGAGAACCATAATGAACAAAGTTTTTTTAGATACTATTCAAATTTAAACCCTCCCATGAAAAAAACAATAATTTTCATTTGCTTTTATATCACAATATTTTTCCCATCATTTTCACAAATACCAAATTTGGATTTCTTCATCGTAGATGAAATGCAAAAACCAATCGAAAATGTTTATGTATTTATCGCAGGAAAACCAATTACCATAAGTGATAAGTCAGGTAATATAAAATTAGTTAATCATAGTGAAATAAAGTTGCAACATATTTCATATAAATCTATTGAAACTAATACAAACAACTTGACGAATAATAAAATAATTATGACTGCTAATGTTAGGTATTTGGAAGAAATAAATGTGTTACCAGCAAGTACATTCAAATCTATATTTTCAGAATGTCTCAAAAGAGTAAATGAAAATTATCCAGTAGAAAATCTACAATACTTTAAGGTAAACCATTATTCAACTTCGGAAAAAGAGATAGTGACAATACTGGATGGGCAATTAAAAATAAATGTAAAGTCATACAAAGAATTTAATTACAATAATGATGTATTTATTGATGAACATACACAATTAAAACGAACATATTTTGAAAAAAAGCAATCTTTTGAACGTAATTATTTCATTTCATCGGCCGAAGTATTCGATTATTTGGATTTTACTCGTTTCAATTTTTTGACTGATACAAAAGCATACAATTATTATCTGCAAAATAAAGATGGTGGAGAGTATGAGATTTTATTTTCTCCAAAAGAAAAAAACAAATTTGCTTATGGTGGAAAAGTGATTATTGATAAAAAGGACTATGGATTACATCTAATTGAAATAGACTTAACAGAGAATGAAAATAATGTTAGGACAACTGTGATTAATAACTTTAAGGCAGTCGATAAATACAGGATTACAGCCGAAAAAATTCAATTATACTTTCAAAAACAAAGTAATAAATATTTTTTAGAATCTGCATTCTACATTGCTTCGGTACTTCAACTAAAAACATCCAAGATTGAACACCCAAAAACCTTTTATACTCAAACAATACTGCTAAAAAACAACACTGTAGATTTTGTTGGTAAGGAAACTGAAATCAGTTTATCAGATTTAACATTTATAGAAGAAAAATCGACAAAAAAAGAAAAAAAAATAAGTAAATCCGAAAAAAAAATAAAAGAAAAGGTAGAACAATATGTTAAAGAAAACGAAAAAAATTAATAAAAAAAGATTGGTAACCATTATAGGATTACTATTAGGGGGAGTAATTGGATATTTATATTTTACAAAATCTATAAAAGAAATCCCATCATTTAGATATACTGAGATTTCAACAAAAAACAACTTTACAAACAAAGATTTAAAAAGTAATTACAAAAAACTTTTTATTTTCGTTTCCTCAGAGTCTCCTGCAAGGGACTCGGAGGCACTGGTCTATGTTTTTT
>CAMAQF010000124.1 GCA_945860265.1 Emticicia agri
GTCAATCGAAGCTACGTATCTACTGAAAATTAAATCTAAGTTATTGGTAATAAGGCTATTGCCGAAATTATAAATCAAAGGAAAATATCGGTAAGGTACCGGCTGAATGTTGGGCTTGTCGCCCAAATCGCCCACAACCAACGGAATAACGGCACAGCTCGCTCCATCTTTGATGATATTTGAGTTGATTCTTACACCATATTTAAAAAACAAATCTGTCAGATTGAGTTCTAAGGGTTGAGCAAAATTACCTTCTAAACCCACCGAATCGACTTTCAATCCATCAACGAAAAACAAAGCACTTCCGCCCCCCATCACAAACTGGTCGATTTTATATTTTGTGCTATCATCAACAGGAAAATCGGGCTTGGGTAAAATCAAAGCATCCAGCCCTTGGAAGCTTGGTGAACTTTTAGCCTCGATAAAAAACAAATCATAACGTTCTTGTAATGAAGCAATTAAGTCGGAAAAGTTAAGTGGTTTTAGCTTAGTAAATTCGGTCAATAAACCAACTTTTTTGCGTTCTTTCACGGTAAGTTTACGAATCGCCGTTGCTAATTCATATTCTACATTTTCATTCGACTGATTGAGTTTTTCTTCGGCAGTTTTGCCCTGCGTGCCTTTAAGCAATAAAACTGGCACTTCGTAGCCGCCCGCACTCACGAGAGCGTAAGGAAAAATGATATTTTCGATTTGACGTCCATTTTTTGTATCAACCACCCGAGTGGGATTCATACCTTTTTTTGTCAATTCTACATAAAACTCTTCCCGTTTCTTTTTATCGGTTTCGGCATTTGGATTGATAAATTTATAGTTAATATTTATGCCGCCATAGATCTTAAACTCTTCGAGGGTTTCGTTAACCGCACGTTTTAGGCGTTCAAAACCACCCGGAAGCTCTTCGCCATCTAAATAAACTTTCACGAAAACATCGGTTGAGTCTTCATTAGAAAGGTTTTCGAGCAAACTTTGGGTTGCATCCGATAATGAATAACGTTTTTCTTCGGTGAGGTCAAGGCGAAAGAAAACAAAAGAAGCGGCAATATTGAGTAAAACGATTCCGCCAATAATCAGCAGAGCAACGACAAATTTATTTTTCATTATTTAATTATTTAGGCACATAGGCACACATTGGCAAAGGGACAGAAAAAAATAGCTGCCTAATTTATCTGATAAAGTATCTACTTTGTAAACGCCTCTGTATCTTTATGTCTTTATTACATAGTGCCTTTGTTACTCTGTGCCTTGTGAAAGTAATTTTGCTCAAAAATAAAACATTCATTCCTTAATTCCTGCTTTTTCTATGTTTGATGCCAAATATTGGGTTGAAAAATTAAAAATGCAAAGCCATCCAGAAGGTGGATTTTTTGCAGAAACTTATCGTTCGACTGAAACGATTGACAATATTTCTCTTCCTAAACGATTTTCGGGGGATAGAAATTTTAGCACAGGTATTTATTTTTTGTTGGAAAGTCATCATTTTTCGGCATTTCACCGCATTCAGTCCGACGAAATGTGGCATTTTTACGCTGGCGATGCCCTAAAAATATATTATATTGATAAAGAGGGAAATATGCTAATCATAAAACTCGGTAATAACCCCGAAAACGGAGAAGTTTTTCAAGCGGTTGTGCCCGCGGGAGTTTGGTTTGGTAGCAAACCAGCCGTCGAAAACTCTTATTCTTTGGTTGGCTGTACGGTTGCCCCAGGTTTCGATTTTGCAGATTTTGAAATGCCCGACCGACGAACACTTTTACAGGAATATCCGCAACATGAAGACATTATTAAAATGCTTACACATTAGTATTTTGAATAAATGAATGAGTACCACAGTGGAACTGAATGGTAGAATTAGTATTTTTGCAAAATATTTTCAAAAAATAAATCATTTATCAATATGTTACAACGTCCGCAATCATTTTTATTATTACTTGTCGCTATTTGTATGGTTTTCTTTTTGGGAACAGAAACTTGGCACAAAACCGTAGGCACAGAATCAATTTCGTTGAATGCCTACAACCTTTCTTATGTAAAAGCTGGCTCTATCGTAAAAAATACGCCCCTATATTATCTAGCGGTTTTGGCGGTTCTTTCGGCAGGACTTTCGATTTTTACAATTTTTCAATATAAAAATCGTGTACGTCAGATGTTATTGGTTTCACTAAATTCGCTTGTTGGAGCGGGTTTATTAGGGGCAACCGTTTATCAAATCCAAATGAATGCCAATAAAATTTTCGCTCCCGAAAATCAAGGTGAGTTTAGTTTTAGTTTTTGGGCAGCATTTGTAGCTTTAGCCTTGAATTGGGTAGCCAATCGCCTAATTCGTCGTGATGAGAACATAGTGAAAGATGCTGATAGAATGAGATGATTTGTCCTATCACAACAGTCAATTGCCAATAGTTTCTATCTTTTTGCCATCCAGAGTTTGCAACTCTGGACGCAGAGGTGCGTTAATTTTTAAACCTATATTCCATCCTCAACAAATCAACTTAAAACCTTCGCCGTGCATATTCATTATTTGCAGCGAAGGATCTTCTTTGAGGTGTTTTCTTAGTTTCGTTATATAAACATCCATACTTCGGGCATTGAAATAGCTATCATCGCCCCAAATAAGTTTTAAGGCAAAACTTCTACTCACTGACTGGTTTTTGTTTTGACAAAGCAATTTCAAAAGCTCCGATTCTTTGGTAGTAAGTTTATTTTGCGAATCATTGATAATTAAATTATTGGTTTGGGAATCAAAATCATAAGCACCAATTTTGAAGTTATTAACTTGAATATCAGGCTCTTGCTTGTTTATTCTTCGTAAAATCGCCTTCATTCGCATCAATAATTCTTCTATGCTAAATGGTTTTGTGATATAATCATCTGCCCCAAGCTTAAAGCCTTGAATCGTATCTTCCTTCATTGATTTGGCCGTCAGAAATATTATAGGCACATCTTTATCCTTCATTCTGATTTCTTTCGCCAACGAAAAACCATCTTTTTTTGGCATCATCACATCAAAAATACACATATCGTAGCCACCTTTTTCTAAGAAAAATTTGAGCCCTTGTTCGCCATTTTTGGCCAAATCGGTCGTAAAACCTTTGGCTTGAAAGTATTCTTGAAGCAACATTCCCAAATTTGAGTCGTCTTCGGTTAAAAGGATTTTTGCCATATTTCTATTTTTTAAACCACTTCAATCGAAGGGCTAAATATTATTTCAAACTTGCTTCCTTCGCACAACTTACTTTCAACAAATATTTGTCCGTTGTGCAGTTCTACCATTTTCTTGACATAACTAAGCCCTAAACCAAAACCTTTCACATCGTGCAAATTGCCAGTCGGAACTCGGTAAAAGCGTTCAAAAATTCGCGCCAATTGGTCTTTTGTCATACCGATTCCTTTATCAGAAATGCTGATTTTTAAGGAGTTACCCAGATTTTCGGTACAAATCGTTATTTCTGGATTTTCTGGCGAATATTTATTAGCATTATCGAGCAAATTATAAATGATGTTTGTCAAATGCACTTCATCTGCCACAATTTCTGATTTATCAGCCTCGAGTTTGAGGTTTACGACACCATTTTTCTGCTCAATTTGTACACTTAAATTTGTCAGTACTTGCTCGATAGTTTCGTGAATATCAACGCTATTTAGCCTTAGTTTTACTTCACCTTTATCGAGTAGAGCCATTTGAAGCACTTTCTCTACTTGTGTACCCAATCGGCGATTTTCATCTTGAATAATGTTTAGATAACGGTTTATTTTACCGCTATCTTTTTTCACGTCTCCGTCTTTCATTACTTCCACCGCCAAGGAAATCGTTGAGATTGGCGTCTTAAATTCATGCGTCATGTTGTTGATGAAATCATTCTTAATTTCGGCCAATTTTTTCTGTTTAAACATCGTACTTATCGAGCTGTAAAACACACCTCCAACTACCAAAAACAAAAGTAAAGAACTCAAAAAAACCGACCACATATTACGTAAAATAAAACCTTGTGTATCAGGAAAGTAAACATATAGGAAATGATTTTGTGGCTGTAAATCATTCGGAAAAAGCAAAACTTTATAGGCTTTTTTGAGCAAATCTGGCGTATAATTGACTGCAAACGATGAAAAAATCATATTTGAACTATTCTTTACACCGTATTGGTAGGGAATAAAAATTCCTCGACTTTTGAGTTCTTTTTTCAATAAAGTATCGAGCGTTTGACGGTCGAGACGCTCATAAATATCACGATTTCCGTGAATCACATCTGTTAAGACATTTCTCACGAGTTCGGCTTTATTTTGGGTTCGCTCAAAGTTGGTTTGAAAATCTTTTTCTTGACTTTTTTTCTTAATTTTAATCGGTCTATCAACTTTATTTGCCATTTTTCGAGAAAAACTCAAAGAATCAGTCGCTTGTGAGTTATCGTAATAATACTTATAAGTAACTACTCCTTGTTGATTTTCGATATTTACTCTTAGGTTTTTAGGCTCTCGATTTCGTTCGTTACGACTCAATTGAATCACTTGACGATTGATTTCTCCAACTAAATCTTCTACACTTCGCTGACGCATCAGCAATGACCGAGTAGGTTGTGTAAGTTCTTCCCAAGCCAAATTTTGCTCTTCGAGCATGTCTTTTATCAAGCCCATTTGTCGTTCAGGAATCTCGAATGTTGGTTCTGCCCAAAAAATATCCGATGGGGCAATCGTAATTGTATGATTACTCATGCCTTTTGGCAAAAGTATCGCTTTATGGTTTTCTTTTTCAGGATTTTCAACATTCAGCACAAGCTCTTCAGTTTGTGACTGAATTTCTCGATCCACAGGTTTGGACTTTCTTTGCCTACGAATTTTGTGTTGCGTAATGGCCAAGAGTTTTTGTTGTTCTTGGGCTTTCATTTGCTGATTTGCCAAGAAAATCACCTCTTGTTTTTCAATTTTCTTGACAGTCGCCACCATGGCATCATTCACGTCACGGTCGAACTGTTCTTTTTTTACGGCAATCGCATTTTCAATCCAATACCACTGAAAGGCCATCAGACCTAACAAAGCAAGCAACATGACTATGATAATATTTCGGAAATTCATGATAGGATTAAAGCGATTTTAAGTCAGACAAATTTAGTGTAGCTGTAAGTTTACATTTTTAATGATTTGCTAAAGTTGGCTGAAAACTGTTGGCTTTTATTTTTACACGAAATTAACGCCATAAAATCAAAATTATGGTTTATTTAACACTTTTTAACACCAAACAAATTGCTAACTTTACATAAATCTCAACAAAACCTAAGCTATTAAATGTCTTTTCTCATTTTTATTATTTGTATCGCCTTAATTCTTGGACTTATTTACGCTTGGTTGTACCGAAAAGTATCGAAGCATATTCCCGAAAACTATCCAAATCCTCAAAACCGCCAACAAATAGATGCTTCAAAGAAAGTATTGGTTTGTGTTGGTGATAGCAATACACACGGCAATGTGAGTTATAATTGGGTAAACGATTTGAGCTCTCAACTAGCTGACTATCATGTTTTTAATGCTGGAATTAACTCTGATTTAACTTATACTTTGCTCCAACGTATTGATGATGTAATTGCATGTAAACCAAATTTTATTACAATTTTAATTGGCACTAACGATGTAAATTCAACAATGGGAAAGATAATGGAAAAACGCTACCAAGATTTAGGAAGAGTAAGCAAAGATATATCGCCCAATTTTGAAGATTTTAAGAAAAATTACATTGAAATAATTCGTCAGTTAAAAACAAAAACTCAGGCAAATATCGCAGTAATGTCATTGCCAGTTTTAGGCGAAGATTTAGCTCACGAAGCTAATCAGAAAGCCGATAAATACAGTGAATTTGTGAAGCAACTCGCCACCGGTGAGCAACTTATTTATTTACCAGTTAGAGAAAAACAAAAGGAGTTTCTGCAGAAAAATCCTCAGCCATTGAAATATAAATTTGAAGAAGCCTATAAACTGCTGAACTTTTCAGCAATCAATCATTATTTACTGGGCAAAAACTGGGATGAGATTTCGACCATGCACGGCTTTCAATTGACGCCCGACAATCTACACCAAAACTCAATCGCTGGTGGAATGATTAAAGATTTGGTGAAAGATGCAATTGCTTAATTTTTGTCATAAAACTTAAAAATTATACTATTTTACACCCAAACTGCTATGAAACAAGTGTGTATTATCGGAGCTGGTTCTTCTGGAATTACTGCTGCAAAAGCCCTAAAAGAAAAAGGAGTTTCGTTCGATTGCTTTGAAAAAGGCTCAAATATTGGAGGAGTTTGGCGATTCAACAATGATAATGGACTGTCGTCGGCCTACAGAAGTTTGCATATCAATACCAATCGTGTGGTGATGGCCTATTCCGACTTTCCAATGCCCGATAATTATCCGATGTTTCCGCACCATTCTGATATTATTGAGTATTTTGAAAATTATGTTGAGCATTTCAAATTACGTGAGCATATTACTTTTAATACCTCAGTTACTGATGTTATAAGAAATTCAGACGGCAGCTATAATATCACACTTGACAATCGGCAATCTTTTGATTATCAGTATGTTATAGTCGCAAACGGTCACCATTGGAATCCACGTTTTCCAACTCCTGCTTTTAAGGGTGAATTTACTGGTGAAATTCTTCATTCACATTATTACCGTGAAGCGGAGCAAGTGCAAAATAAAGATGTGTTGGTAGTAGGCATTGGCAACTCGGCCGTTGATATTGCTTGCGAAGCTGCTCGCCAGCATACAGGAAAGGTCGTGATTTCGACCCGAAGTGGTGCTTATATTACACCAAACTGGATTTGGAGCATGCCTTTCGATAATTTGGCCAATCCGTTGACCGCAAAATTACCTCTTTGGCTACAACGCTTTTTGCTCAATACTACCTTGTGGCTGGCTCGTGGCAAACAAGAAGATTACGGAGTACCAAAACCTAATCGACCAGTTTTGAGTGAACATCCAACACTTTCACAAGATTTATTGAACCTTTCGGGGCGTGGTCTGATAAAATTCAAGTCAAATATCAAGGAATTAAGAGGAAAAACCGTAGTTTTTGAAGACGGAACAGAGCAAGATTTTGACCTGATAATCTATGCAACGGGCTATAAAGTCACGTTTCCATTCTTGAAGCATTACGCTGAATTTGATATAGAAGAAACAAACAATATTGGACTTTATAATAAAGTCATTCATCCTGATTATAAAAATTTGTTCTTTTTGGCCTTGATTCAGCCTTTAGGTGCAATCATGCCTTTGGCCGAAATTCAAGCCAAATGGATTGCTAAAATTATCAAAGGAGAAAGTAAATTGCCATCAAAAGAAGCAATGTTGAAAACTATCGAAGTGGACAAACAACAGATTGCTCAACGCTATAAACAAACCCCTCGGCATACGTTGCAGGTTGATTTTTATACCTATAAAGGAATTATTGAAAAAGAAATGAAGCGATGAATTGCTTATTTCAAAAACCACAAACGCCTCTTTTCAAGCAGAAAAGAGGCGTTTGTAAAAACAAAATGACCTTAAAATCACAAACCTTTACCAGTAGCTGCCCAGTAAATACCACCATAAAGATGATCAAGGAAAGTTTGGTCACTATAAACCAAAGGAATATGGCCCAATGCTGTATAAAATGCACGACCACCGTCAAAATTATGGTACCAAGAAATCGGGTGGAAACCCATTCCTTTTCCTTCGTTTTCGCCCCATTTTGTACCTGGATTATATGATTTTTCATCAATTGAAACCAAAACTTTCAAATCATTGGCAGGGGAAGGTGTCTTAAATTCGTACCATTCATCAGTCCAAAGTAGTTTTTTAGGAAAACGCTCCATTCCTGGAAAATTACTGTCTTCAACTTTCAAATAAGCCGTTTGTTGTTGTGGATGAATCTTGAAATAATTTCCAACCAATTTACCGTACCAAGGCCAATCGTATTCGGTATCAGTCGCGCTGTGGATACCAACAAAACCTTTTCCAGCTTTTATAAATTTCTCGAAAGCTGCTTGTTGTTCATCGTTCAAGATATTTCCTGTTGTATTCAAGAAAATAACCGCTTGGTATCTTTCTAAGGCTTTATCATTAAAAACCGAAGCATTTTCTTGCCAATCAACGCTAAACGTGTGTCGTTCTGCCAATTTTTTAATAGCCGTTACGCCATCATTGATAGACTCGTGGTGAAAACCATCAGTTTTAGAGAAAAGTAAAACCCTGAATTGTCCTTGAGCGAATGCAGAAATAGTAAAAGTAAATGTCACAAATAAAAGCAACATCAGCTTTTTAGAAAAATCTTGTTTCATAGTTTTGAATGTAAAAGGTTGAATAAATCGACAAAATTAGTAGTGTCAAAAAAACACTTATTGATAAAGCAAATGTATGATTTTGAAATCAAAAAACAAAGAAGGGAGATTTAAACTACCAAAGTAGCTTTAATCTCCCTTTATCTATCGACTCTTTTCTTTAACAGGATTTTAACTCAACAACTCATAAATCCCAGCTACACCTTGGCCACCACCAACACAGGCAGTTACCATACCATATTTTTTGTTTTGGCGACGAAGTTCGTTCAAAACCTGAACAGTCAAACGTCCGCCAGTTGAACCAAGAGCATGACCGAGAGCAATTGCACCACCATTTGGATTAATTTTGTTTGTATCTAAGCCAAGTTCTTTAATAACTGCTAAAGATTGAGCAGCAAAAGCCTCGTTTAGTTCAATAATATCAATATCATCTTGTTTCAAACCTGCTTGTTTTAAGGCAATCGGAATGGCCGCAACCGGGCCAATTCCCATAATGCGTGGCTCAACTCCTGCTGTTGCATAAGCCATCATACGAGCGATTGGTTTTAAGCCCAATTCATTAACCATTCTTTCTGACATCACGATTACGAAAGCCGCACCGTCAGAAGTTTGCGAAGAGTTTCCAGCCGTTACACTTCCACCCATGGAGAAAACTGGACGAAGTTTTGATAAAGCATCAACGCTTGTTCCTTCACGCGGACCTTCATCTTTTGTTACAACGTATTCTTTGTTTTTCTTTTTGCCTGTAGCTTCGTCAAAATACGTTTCTTTTACTGTAATCGGCACAATTTCACCATCAAATTTCCCATCAGCTTGTGCGGCCAACGCTTTTACATGAGAATTATACGAGAAAATATCTTG
>CAMAQF010000125.1 GCA_945860265.1 Emticicia agri
TTAAAAAACATGATGAAAAACAAAAATATTTTACTTCAAATTATTCTTTTTTGCGTAGTCTTTGGGCTAAATAAAGGTCATGCCCAAGACTTGGAAAAAGGATTGCAAGATTTTAAAAGTTTCAAGCTCAAAAATCTATTCAAAGAGGGCATCAAAGTAAGTGGTGGCATCACGGCTAACCATACTTATTATAATGCTTGGGGGATAGACAATAGGCGTACACCTTTTGCTTATATCTACACGGGCAACCTAAATGCTTCGCTATTTGGCAAAATAAATATGCCTATTTCGTTTAGTTTTACCAACCAAAGAGCCAATTTTAGTTCTCCTTTTGCCAATGGATTGCCAAAGATACAGCCATTTAATAGGCTTTCTTTCAAACCTAAATACAAAGGTTCAACTTTTCATATAGGCACTGCTGCCTTAAATTTCTCACAAAATACATTAGCAGGATTTCGTTTTCAAGGATTTGGCTATGAGTATCGCTCCGACAAATCACCCATCTATGGTAGTTTTATGTACGGTCGCTTACTGAAAGCCATCACTATTGATTCTACTTTTATTAGTCCGCAAAATCGCCCTGCCTATAAACGTATGGGTATAGGAGGTAAATTGGGTTATAAACAAAAGCAAGATTTTATTGAGCTAATTTATTTTCAGGCTGACGATAAAGTCAATTCATTGCCTTATCGTTTAGATGTCCGTAATATTTTCCCCGAATCGAATGTTGCTATTTCCATCAATTTTCAAAAAGTTTTATTTGAGAAAATATTTATCAATACCGAGCTGGCTCGAAGCAAGATTTTTTCAGAAGATAAAAACAATGCTTTCTTTTCAAAAATAGGTCAAACCATTGGAAAACGAAGTAATATCAACAAGCAAGCAATCAAATCTTCACTAAAATATAAAAGCAAGCAATCGGAAGTTGGCTTTGAATATAGCCGCGTTGACCCAAAATACAAGACCTTCGGAGCGTATTTTTTCAATGCCGATTTAGAAACCTTCGCACTAAAAACTGCAAATCAATTTTCAGAAGGGAAATGGACAGTTAGTGCAGATGTTGGCTATCAACATGGCAATTTAGACCAAAGTAATCCTCAATCTCTCAATCGTTGGGTTTGGGGCTTTGATGGCAATTTCGTACCCAACGAAAATTTGAATATGAGCCTTAATTATTCTACGTTTTCTAATTTTAGTAATTTTCAAAACAACTTTCAATACCTAACAGTATTAGAGCCTTATCAGCAATTAGATACGCTCAATTATCGACAAATAAACAATAATATTTCGGGGGCAATCATGTATCAATTACCGAGCCAATCGGATACTAAAAAGACGATTAGTCTCAATGCCATTCATCAATCAGGTAATGACCAACAGGGCAACAATAGCATCAGCAATGAGCTCAATAATATAAATCTTAATTATGGCGAAGCAAACGAATCGAAGAAAATGGCGTATAGCATGGGGATTAATTATGTTCAAAATCAGACTAATTTGTCAAAAGATTTTATGTTCGGCCCTTTGTTTTCGTACAATCGGGGGCTATCCAAAAATAAAATTCAGCTTTCGAGTATGATTTCTTATACATATTCAAATAATACAATTCTTGAAAACAGAATCCAAGCCTCAAAAAGTATATTTCTGGGCAGAATAGGGCTTCAAACAACACTGTTTAAATTACATAAATTCAATTTTTCAACACTATTCTTAAAAACATCTAACCCAAACAAAACCTATAAAAATCTTTCAGAAATAACCTTAAACTTGGCATATTCGTATCAATTCAAAGCGATTACAATAAAGTCTAAAAAATAAAAATTATGAAGTCATTATTATTTAAAATATACTGCTTTTCGCTCTTCATTACTATAAGTTTTGCTAATGAACTGCCTATTAAAAATTATAGCGAAGCAGCGTGTAAAGTATTGGGCTTAAAGCCTATTATATTGCCATCTGGAGAGAAAATTATGCCACAACACGACGGCAAACATTTTTTTGTATCAGACAAGCCGAATTATCAATCAGCCACAGATATTACTCCAGACCAAGTAAAAGCGGTAATTAAAAAGGCAAAAGATGCAGGCCAAAAAGTCTATGATTTATTGAGTATGCAATATGCAAGTAGCCTACCAATTATAATTCAAAAGGAGATAGCAGGTACTACCTATGACATCGCACTTGATAAATTGGTGTTTACACCCAATGGCAATACATTAACCATAATGGCTATGATAACGACACCAGATGGTAATTCACTTTGTTTTGCAGGCGAACAAATTGGATTTACAGGGCAAGGCGGTATTAAGGAAGGAACATTACGTTTGATTTTGGGTGGGAATAATAAAATTAAATTATTCAAAATAGAAAAAGTAGAATTAGAACTTACAGAAGGGGCATTGAAATTTGGATGCAATGGCTATGAGAGTTTTTCGATTGGTGGAAACGTAATTTTCGATAGGTCTTTGATTGTACCTGATGATATCAAAACTGGTGAACCTGCTGCTGGAAATGTCAGCTCACGATTTCTCTTAGAAGATGTCAGAGATTGGAATGATATGTTGATAGAAATTTCTATGCAACCTTTTCAAATCCCTTCAATGAAAGGTTATGGTTTTAGTGTTACGAATGCTGTAATTGATATAAGCGACTATATAAACTCACCACTTTGTAAGTTTCCAAAAGGTTATATTAATGCAGAAATGGACGAGTTGTGGCGGGGTGTATATATCGGAAATGTTACGGTTAGGTTTCCGCTTTATTTTAAAAACAGAACTTCAAAGCAACGCTTGTCTGTTGGTGTAAATTCGCTTTTGATTGATAAAATAGGTGTATCAGGTGAAATATTTGGCGAAAATATTATGACCATCAAAGACGGTGATTTGAGCGGTTGGGATTATTCTATTGATGGGGCAAGTATTTTTTTAGTAAAAAATAAAATAAAAGCAGGAAGTCTGATAGGAAAAATGAGGGTTTCTATCTCTTCAGAAGAAAAACTATTAGCCTACAAAGCCATCATTGACCCCACTCGTGAATATTATAATTTTAGCGTAACTGCAGTTGATAGTTTAGATTTTGAAGTTTTTAAAGCAGCAAATGTACATTTAGAACCAGCTTCAACAATTGGCTTGACTCTCGAAAATGGTGAGTTTTCAGCTTCGGCAATGCTGCATGGTCGAATGAATATTCTATCATTAATAGAAGGTGTTAGTTTAGAAGAATTTAAATTTCAAAATCTCTTCCTTTCCACCAAGGCTCCATATTTATCAGTAGGTTATTTTGGTGGCGGATCTGACAAAGAATATCAACTTGGTGGATTTCCAATAAGCATCATTTCTCCGAAAGTATTAATACAGGACAATATAGCAGATATAAGTTTTGGTGTCAAAGTAAATTTAGATGACATGGGTATCACTGCCACAGGTGGTTTTGTCATTCAAGGAGGATTCGTTAATGAAAATAATCGTCATTTTTGGAAAAACAAAAAATTTGCCCTAACAAAACTTGGTGTAAGTGCTGATTTATCAGTAGGACATTTTAGTGGTTCTGTTGCTTTTTTTAATGATGACCCTATTTATGGTAAAGGATTTTATGGAGAAATGCAAATGGAGTTAAAAACTGGCAATAATATTGGAATTAATGCAGTTGCTCTATTTGGCAAAAAAGAAAAAAGATATTGGTTTGTAGATGGAGAATTAAGTTCGGGTGGTAGCGGAAATGGACTATCAATTACTGTTTTGGCTGGTAGTCTATATAAGCACATGGCTCCAGTACCTGGTTCAGATGGCCCTAAATCATTGTCTGGGGTCGTTTATGCTCCCGATTTTTCAGTTGGTTGGGGTGGACGATTTGCCGTGGGTTTATCTACTGGAGGTTCAATGGCAGGTTTGGCAGGCTTAGAGATTGTAACACGGAGTGATGGGGCTTTAAGTAAAATAGGCATCATGGGAAGTGTTGTAATCGCTGGAGCTGGTTGGATGGTAACACCATCTGCTGCAAAGATTATGTATAAAGCTTTATGCAGTGACAGTGATTTATTACAACCTGGTGGAATCGCCAACAAAACCGACGGCGAGCCATCAGAATTAAATTCCCAAAAGTTTGACATAGATAGTCCCAAAGGTGTTATGGGAAGTATTATCTTAAAAAGAAACTTTGATAACGATAGTTTCTATGGAAAAGTAGGGGTAGGTGTTTCAACTTCATCAATTTCAATACAAGCAGTTGGAGCTTTTCTATTTGCTCCCGACAAATGGTTTATTCATTTAGGAGAACCACCTCTTGCCAGTAGAATCATTGTTTTACTGCCTGGCTTGCCACAAATTGATGGTTATATTATGTTAGGGCATGGTGTGGCAGAATTACCAGCCCCAGAACCAAATATATTCACCAAATATCCATCGCAAGTCAATAAACGGTCATCCAATATAAGTAGTGGAGAGGTAGCAACTGGCAAGGGTATAGCATTTGGGGCAGCTCTTATGGTTGCCTCAAGTGGTAGTATTCCAAAGAGTGCACCAAAACCAATATTGGGTTATAATATTGGTGCCAGAATCGGGCTTGATATGATGCTCATGCACTATGGAAATGGGGCTTATTGTGAAGGTAAAGAGGGGCAACCAATTGGTATTAATAATTGGCGTGCAGCAGGGCAAGTTTATGCAATTGGTTGGCTTATAGGAACTGCCTTTGGTTTTGATGTTTTAGATATTGGACTCGGGGCTGTGTTAGGTGGAGCTGCTCCAAATCCTACTTACGGAGCAGGAGAAGTAGCTGTGAGTTTCAAAGTTTTAGTAAAGAAATTCAATTTTAGTATTGGGTTTTCAGTAGGCGACGATTGTGCAATTGTTGGTGGAAGTGCGGAAGTTTCGAATGAAGAAGTATTTGATAGATTTTATCCTAACGAAAATCAAGAGTGTGTGGCCAAAGAAATTATTCCTTCTATCTCTTTTACAAAACCAATTGAAAAAGAAACTCAAGTAGAGGGTATGTCGGGGAGCTTTCGCCAAAAAGTGATTAATTATTCTCTTACAGAAGAAAATGGAAATGGCATTGCAGGTTCTTGGGCTATTGACGAAGCATCTAAAATCGCTTTTAGACCTGCTAACCCGCTTCCAGCCGGAAAACGAATTACCGTAAAAGCTCAAGTACAATTCCAAAAATTAGAAAATGGAATCTGGCAAGCATTTAGTGAAGGCGGTAGTGCCGATACTTTCAAAGAGTACTCATTTTCAACAGCAAAAACAGCTGAAGAATTTATCAAAGATTTAAGTAATATTGAAAAGGATACTGAAAAAATAGCAGAGGAAGTAAAAGAAGATGCTTCCCAACAGGCAGAGGAAATAAATAAATATGCCGAAGAAAGAGCAAACGAAATAGTAGAAAATGCTAAAAAAGTAGCAGAGCTTATTAATGAAAAAGCTGAGATAAAAGGGGATGAAATATTAAAAAAAGCTGAAGAAGCCAATATTCCACAAGAGAAGAAAGAAGAAGTAAAAGTGATTGTAACTGCCGCTATAGAAACTGTCAAAGATTTAACCGCAGATGCTCTAAAAAAAGTACATGAAATTACAGAAAAAGCAAAAGTTGATGTCAGAGCTACTACTGACGTTGCGGTAGCACAAGTTGATGGCGTAATAAGTACTGCCGTGGGCAATGTGCATAATTATAAAGTTAGTGGTGAAAGCGAGATCATAAGTCTTAATAAGGAACTTATTAAGTCCAAACGAAATCTAGAAGCCCAACGCCGCAGTGAGATTAAGTGGTGGATGGGCACCAATAAAAAAAATAAAATTAAAGAAGATTATCGTAAACGAGCCTATGAGGCAGGCCAACAAGCCCAAAGAAAAATGCAAGAAGTCGTAGATAGAATAAAAGCTCAATCAGAAGCTGAAATGGATGCCGCCAAAAAACGAAGCCAAGAAATTATGGGTGCAGCCAAAGCTCTTGCTATGCAGATTATGGATAAAGCAGAAAAAGACTCAAAAGAAGTGATGGCAGATGCCAGCAGAATTGCTGATGACATCATGGCAGAAGCCGAACGGCAAAGTAACGCCATCATCAATGGGGTTGAAAATGCACAGCCTGACCTTACGGCTTTTAGTCAAATTGCTCAACAAAAAAGCTCTTTTTATGATGAAGGTGATGAAGTAACAGTACAGGCAAATAATTCAGATAATGACGTTGATGAAAATCAAATTCAGGCTGACCTCAAAGCTGAAATAGAGAAACAAAGATTAGCCAAAGAAGAAGAAGATATAAAAGCTGCAGAAATTCAAAAACAAAAAGAACAAGAAGAAAATGACAAAAAAACGGCTGAACAGGATACTCAAAATGCTGAAATACAGAGACAACAAGAAGAATGGAGGCGAAATGATGCAGAGCGGAAAAAATTAGAGAAAGACGAGGAAGATAGAAGCCAACGAAATTATCAAGCCGATCAACAACGTATTATGGCTTTGAGACTACAAGATGATTTTGATACCGAACAACAACGGATAGAAACCGAACGCCAACGGCAAGCCTATATTTTATACCTACAACAACTAGAGCAGCAAAGTTTTGAGGAGGAGCAACATCAACTACAAAGACAACAGGCTTATGAGGCACAACAACAAGCCAAACGTCAGCAACAATTGGAGCAGGAGCAAAATAACAATTACGGGTTTAGTGATATCTACGTTTATGAATGGTGACAATTTTCGTAAGAGATTGATTATCAATATTTGTAACTAAATAAAATAATAAAACAGTGAATAAATTTTTAATACTAATAACCTGCTTTGTAATTATATCTTTTGGACTTTATGCCCAAGACTCTGCTTTGAGCATGATTGCCAAAGTTGAAAAAGAAAAAGTTATCCTACGATGGATGCCTCAAGATTTTGATATTTGGCAAAAAGGCAATCATTTTGGCTACCAATTGCAAAGGCAAACCATGATGAGAAATGGTAAAATAGTGTCTGAAATACCTGTTTTTCTTACTACCAAACCATTATTGCCACTCAAAACCGACTATTGGGAGCAACTCAGCAAAAAAAATAAGTTTGCAACCGTAGCTGCCAAATTTCTGACTGAACCTGCTCCAGCAGACCAAGAGTCGAAAGACCTTAGTTTAGCTATTACTATGCTGATGAGCAATACATCAGGGACGATTTCGGGCGGAATGGCTTTGCTTTTTGAAGACAAAACCACCAAACCCAACGAGCAGTACGAATATAAGCTATCGATTGTTGGGCAAAATATTACTACCACTTCTTCAGTCAATATGACTGACATTACCAAACTTATTCCTCCGAGTAATCTTTATGGAGAATTTCAAGATAGTACTGTTTTTATTCGTTGGCAAGTAGCAGACTCGGTTTTGCATAGTGCTTTCGTAGTAGAACGCTCCGATGATGGAGGTATTAGCTTTCAATCAATTCAAGATGAACCGATTTTGGCTCTTGCAGAACCCGATTCTTTAGGGCGGTTTTTAGGAGCAAAATCCCAGCGTTTGCCACGATTCTACCAAGATTATTATTATAGAGTAAAAGCCATCACACCTTTTGGGATACTTTCGGAATCATCGAATGTAGTAAAAGTTCATGGCTACCGCACTCGACTACCTTTACCTAAAGTTAGCCACAAAATCCCCTCTCATAAGGGTGTATTACTTTCATGGGCTTTCCCCGATTCACTCAATAACGACATTCGAGGTTTTGATATATTAAGAGCCGAAAAATTAGGAGAAAAATATGAAAAACTAAATCCTAAACGACTTTCAAGACAAACCCGAATGTTTGTTGATAGTCTGCCGCTTTCCGAAGGGTATTACCAAGTGGCGGTCATCAACTGGGCTTATAAAAGTTTACCCTCCTATCCCGAATTCGTTCAATTAGAAGACTCTATTCCCCCTATAAAACCCCTTTGGAAAAGTTATAAAGTAGATGATAAAGGTATTGTTTCCTTGCGGTGGAAAGCCAATAACGAGAAAGATTTTTTAGGATATAGTATTTTTAGAGGAGATAACCCTAAGCGAGAATTTAGCTTGATTACAGGTAGTATCATTGCCGATAGTGTCTATCGTGATACGGTATCTTTAAATCTACTCAACAAAAAGATTTATTATAGCATTATAGCTTACGACAAACGTCTCAATGCTTCGATTCATGCCGATACTGTCATCATCAAACGACCTGATATAATACCACCCGCTTCACCTAATTTTACTGATTTTGTGCTGTCAGATAGCACTATCGTATTGTCGTGGGTAAATTCACCGAATGAAGATTTAGATACTACTTTTTTATATCGAAGCATCAAAACCGATTCGAGTCATAGCCGTCAGTTGCTATACTCCTTTGCAGCAAAAGATAGCATTAACACCTTTACTGATACAACAGCTCTCGAAAAAGTTCTGTATCAATATCAACTTGTTGCCAAAGACGATGCAGCTCTTTTATCAAAACCTGCACTCATAGAGCTTGAACTCCTATTTACAGGTGTCCGAAGACCAATCAATCCAATTAACTTTAAGCTTCAAGAAGATACCCATACGCTTTTCTTAGAATGGAATCCACCCAAGGAACCAGTAAAAAAATATATTTTATATCGGAAAAAAGGTAATAATGAAAAAATGGCTCTTTACAAGATTTTTGAAGGAAAAAATGGGTCGTTTAAAGAATCTGATATCGAAATCAATTTACAATATAGTTATCGAATTTCTGCAGTATTTGATGACGATAGCGAGTCTAAAGTTTCAAATGTTTTTGATGCCCCCGTTTTAAAGAAATAAGAATAAATTGTATGCAAAATATCATTTTACGCAAATTAGATATTCAGAAAAGACTCTTAAGCCTAAAGTCCTTGTGGTTTTTAGTGCTTTTATTGATATATTTCGAAAATAAAGGGCAAACCTCTCAAAACTTCCCAGTAGATTGTCGAGTGTTGCTTTCACCACCTTATACAGGCAAATTTACGGACATCACCAATAGCCAGACCAAATTTCGGGTGCAATTATTGCTCAAAGACCTCACCAAATCGAGTATTGATATTAGCCTGCGGATTAGGCTCAAAGGGCAAGGCGTATGGCTCGAAAACCCCGAAGGATTCATTGCCTCAAAGCAAATTAC
>CAMAQF010000126.1 GCA_945860265.1 Emticicia agri
AATTCTTGGAAACTGTATTCTTTTGCCTATTGAAGCAGAATCTCAAGATACGGCTTTAAGAATTTTTTCAACTTTAAACAATAGAGGACTTCCATTATCAGATGCAGATATTTTTAAAGCACAGTTTTACAAGCATTACAGTACAAAAAATCAAAAAGATGATTTTATTGATAAATGGAAAGAACTTGAAGAAATATCAGGAAAGATTTTTAGACCTTTAAATGGCATTCCAATGGATGAGCTTTTTACAAGGTATATGTATTTTATTCGCTCAAAGCAAGGAATTAGATCTAGTACAACTGAAGCACTCCGAAAATTTTATGAAAAAGGAAAATATGCAATCCTTAAACAAGATGAAACTTTACCTAATCTTAAAATATTAGTAGATTTTTGGCACGATGTCTATACTCAAAATTCAGAAAGATTTCCATCTAATGTATTGAGAAAATTATTTATTTTGAATTATGCTCCTAATGGTATGTGGACATATTTTTTGTCAGTATATTTTCTGCATAATAAAGACACGAATAATCAATTAGAAGAGTTACAATTAAATGAATTTTTAAATAAAACAATAGCTTTTGTCTGGGGATTTTCTTTTATAAATCCAGGGGTGAATGCATTACGTACACCTGTGTATGCCGAAATGATTAATGTAGTTACAAATAAAGATGTGAATTTTAACGAACATAAATTTGAAGAAAGTACACTAAGGATTGCAATAAATAACTTTGAATTTAAGAATGGAAGACCAATAACACGTTCAATGTTAACTTGGTGGGCATTTAATAATGACAATCAATTTATTCCAACACTAAACACAAATTTTGACATTGAACATATTTTTGCACGAAAACGTCAAGAGAACGACAAAACTTTAGCTAACACTAAAAATTTAGAAGCGTTAGGTAATAAGGTTCTATTAGAAGATAAGATCAATATTAGAGCAGCTGATTACCGTTTTAGTGATAAAGTAAAGTATTATGAAGGGTTTACAAACGATAAAGGACATCCTAAAGCTGGTACAATTATTTCAGAACTGGTAAATTTATCATCAAATAATATCGATTTTACTGAAAAAGATATAACAAAAAGAACAGAAGAAATTACAAACCAATTCATAAATTATTTGAAGCAAAACCAATTGCTAAGACAGAATTAACAAGAACACAGCACCATAACAGCACCTACAATAAATAGGTGATTCAGTGCTTAAATGAAGCTTTGTGCTTCGTGTCAAGTTCAGCAGTTGTAAACAGTTTTGAACTACGAAATTGTAAATTTTTTGAAGCGGGAAACCGTTAGTGGCAATTATTATAAACAAAAAAAACAGTTAAACACTAAAATAAAAAAATGAAAATAGTAATAATCATACTTGTTGTAATCTTAATAGTGTTTACATTTTTGCAACTTTATTTTACAAGTGCTCAAAGAAATATTGAAACATACCCTTATATAGTCAAAAAAAAATATGACCGATTTGAAATAAGAAATTATGAAGCTACTTTATTTACATCGGTAAAACTCTCCACAAAAGGATATAAAAATTCCTCAAGTAAAGGCTTCTCTATTCTAGGGGGATATATTTTTGGAAATAATGACAGGAATGAAAAAATATCTATGACTTCCCCCGTCTTGATGTCATTAGAGGATTCTACGACTATGATGTTTATGGTTCCTAAGGAATTTAATAAAGATATGCTTCCTAAGCCTAATCAATCAGGTATAGAATTTAAGGAAGAACCTGCAAAAACCTTTGCTGCAATAAGGTTTAGCGGTTGGGCTAATGATACTAAAATAGAGAAGTATAAACAGAATTTAAAAGCGGCTTTAGATGCTGAAGGTATAAAGTATACTAATAAATTTTATTTTTTTGGCTATAATGCACCTTATGAAGTTTTTAATCGAAAAAATGAAGTTATAGTTGAATTGCAATAAAATACACTCTGAAAATAACAACTAAGCCAAGAAAATCAATATACTAATTTATAAAAGAGGTAAAACTACCGCCAACAACTAAGCATTCGAGGCGGCTTTAAGATAAGCCATGCTCAATGCCATTGCCCACAAAGATTACAGCGGTGGTATTCCGATTCAGATAAGCGTTTATGCCGATAAGATTATTTTTTGGAATGAAGGCACACTCCCCGAAAATTGGACAGTTGAACAACTCAAACATAAACACGCCTCTCGACCTTTTAATCCTGCCATTTCGGCGGCATTTTTCCACACAGGTTATATTGAACTTTGGGGCAGGGGAACAATACGAATCATTAACGAATGTATCAATTATGGCATTCCTGCACCGATTTTCAACTATAATTTTGTCAGTTTTTTGATAGAAATGCAACGGGGTATTCAAAATGAAACAAAGCACAAAACCGAAATTTTATTGACCGAAAATCAATAGGCAATTATTGCATTGCTCAGAGAAGATGGGGGAATTATCCGTGCATCATTGAGCCAAAAACTGGGCATTAGTGAAAAATCGGTATCAAGTAATATCAAAACCTTAAAGGATTTAGGACTAATTGTAAGAATTGGAAGTAAAAAAGAAGGAAAATGGAAGGTGATAATAGGGTGACAATAAGGTAACAATAGGGTGACAATAGGGTGGCAGAACATAAAAAGTGTGCCACACTTCATGGAACACCTTGTTATCGCCGACAAGAGGTGTGGCATCCTTCGTCGACCACTTGTTTTGTCACGAATATTCATTATATTTGTGACAAACACAAAGCATTTTTATGTCAGAAACAACTGAATATCAAATACTTAGCAAAGTAAAGAAAGCCAAGAGGGGTTCAGTGTTTTTTATTGAAAACTTTTTGGCAAAAAACAATGCTGAAGCAGTACGGAAATCGCTCGAAAGATTAGTAAAATCAGGAGAATTACAGCGAGTGGCAACGGGCATTTATGTACGTCCCGAAAAAGACCCCGTTCTGGGTTTTGTTAGCCCTAGTATCGAAACCATCATCAGAGCGATTGCCAAACGAGACAAAGCTCGCATTGTGCCTACGGGCATCTACGCACTCAATCGCTTAGGACTTACGAGCCAAGTACCGATGAATATCAGCTACTTGACTGATGCCTCGGCTCGAAAAGTAAAAATCGGTAAACGCACCATTGTATTTAAACGAACAAGTCCAAAAAACTTAGCTACTCAGGGCGAAATCAGCACGCTGGCCATTCAGGCTCTCCGAAGTATCGGTAAAGATAAAGTGAAGGAAGAAGAGCGGGAGAAAATAATACAATTACTAAAAAAAGAAAACAATAATCACTTACAGCACGACATCAGATTGGCTCCCGAGTGGATAAGACAAATATTGAAACAAGCCTTATAAAATTGACCACCGATGAATAATTTAGCAATACAAGAGTGGTTAAGACTGACAACCCGAACCAAACAAAATATATTTTCGGAAGTAAGTGCAGCAATTGGTTTGCCTGATGCCGCCGTTGAAAAAGATTGGTGGATTATGCGAACGCTTGAAATTATTTTCACAAGCGAAATTGCACCTTTTACCGTTTTTAAAGGTGGTACTTCGCTAAGCTAAGCGTGGGGACTGATAGAGCGTTTTTCGGAAGATATTGATTTAGCACTTGACCGCAAGTTTCTGAACTTTGGCGATGAGTTGAGTATCTCACAAGTACGCCGATTGCGAGAAAAATCATTCGATTATCTCTCAAAAAGTTTATTTCCACAACTTCAAACGGCATTTAAAGCAGCCGAACTTGGTGTAGAACTGAGGTTATGGGAGGTAAAATCGAAAGACCAAGACCCACTTATTATAGAAATATACTATCCGAGTGTTACGGAGGCTTTGACCTATATTCAACCTCGAATTTTGGTTGAAATTGGTAGTCGTTCACTCCGAGAACCCTATACTCTCAAAAAGTTTAGGTCGATGGTAGGTGAACATTATGATGGACAAGCTTTTGCCGATTCCGCACTCACAATTCCGACCGTAAACCCCGAACGTACATTTTTAGAAAAGATTTTTTTATTGCACGAAGAGTTTCAAAAAAGCGAAGATAAAATAAGGGTTGAGCGTCTGAGTAGGCATTTATACGACATTGAAAAAATAATGGATACGGAGTATGCTAAAATCGGATTGGCGAATAAAAGTCTCTATGAAGCCATTGTGCAACACAGAAGGACTATTACAGCCCTACAAGGAATTAATTATGAAAATCACGTACCCGAGATGATAAATCCAATTCCGCCAGATAGCCTGATAGATGAGTGGAAAAGAGATTATGAAACCATGCAAGCAAGCATGATTTATGGACAATCATTAGTATTTGAAAAACTCATGGAACGGATAGTTTTATTGAAAGAAGAAATCAATAAAAATCCATACCGATAAGATAAAATGAATAAAATAGTAGAAGCCTTAGAGCAGCGTTTCAGCGAGCAGCGAATTATATTTTGGTACGATGAAAAAGCCGAGTTTTTGGAGCAATTCAAAGACCTAAACTTGTTTGATATAACCAAAATACACATCGAAGGCAATGAGTTTGCGGTCAAGTACCTGACCGAAAAGCAGCATCCTTATGGCAAATTTCTGCTGTATTTTTCAAAACCACGTCCAGCCAACGAAGACAATTGGCTTTTGGATATGGAGTTGGCTCACTACATTTTCCGTACTGACCAAGAAGCCATGTTTTTGCAAGAAATTGGTCTGGAATATCATTTCAAAGAATTGGTAAGCGAACACATTGAGTTTTTTAAAGCTAAAGAACGTCGCCAAAAATTGCGTGAATTGATTGACACCGATGAAACGCATCAAACGATACGCTATAAAATGATGGCGGTGCTTTTTAATACCGAATACCTCAATCTGGCCAATTATATTTTTACACTTTCGGCAGCATTTATTGATAAAAATGAGCGTTTTGAGAAAGAATTAGAACGCTACCAACTGAAAAACTTTTTCTGGAAAGAAATTGAGCGAAAATACAATTATCAGGCAGTTTCGCCAAGTATTTATGATTTTCTGATTGAAGTTTTCAGCAATAATTTTAGTATCGGTCGCAGAGAAAGCCTCAATCGAGAAGCAAGATTACTATTGATTTCGTGGAAAGATACGCTGCAATTTAGAGAAAGTTTTGAGCATATTTCAGAAAAAATAGCGAACGATTTAGGTGTAGAAACACTACTTTCAGATGCCAAAATTGATGATGTAATAGAAGATGATGTATATAAACTGATTGATTTTAAGATCTTGCATGAGCTTATCAATCAGCTCATTAATGAAGAAATAACACACGAAAAACTAAGTTTTTACGCAAAAAACGACAGAATAAATTTTGGTATGCACAAGTAAAAGACCTATATAGTTGTGTGTCGGAAGCCTCAGAACTCACGACCCTCATACGCAAATATGCTACCCAAATTCAATACAAAACCTTTGAAGAAGGCACATCACATTACACACAGACAACACACGAAATAGATTTACATTACCGAAAATTTGTTTGGTATTATCGAAAAACCAATCAGAACAAAGTTTTGGGCGAACTTTCGAACAAAATCGAACGCCTATATACGAATGATTGGTTGGTACCATATAATAATCAATGGCAAAATGTGGTTGATTCGCTCGCCGAATGGCCAAACAGTTTACAATTTGGGCAAAGGCGTTTTTTCGATAACCACGTAAAACCCATCATTGATAAAAAACAAAGGCTTTTTGTGATAATCTCGGATGCGTTTCGCTACGAATGTGGAGTTGAGCTAATCAAAAGATTTCAGAGTGAAAAAAGATTTGAATCAAATATTACTTATGGAGTAAGTAGTTTGCCTTCATATACGCAACTTTGCATGGCTTCATTACTGCCACACAAGCAGTTATCAATCAAGGAAAATTCTGATTCAATAATAGCTGATGTCATGGCAAGTAGCGGACTGGAAGGAAGAAACCGCATTTTGGCGACCAATACGGACGTGCGAACAACGGCTATTTCAGCCGAAGAATTTATGAGTCTAAATTCCAGCAAAGAAGGGTGTGATTTGGTAAAACAATATGATTTGTTTTATATTTATCACAACCGAATCGACAAAACGGGTGATGATAAAATAACTGAAGAAAAGGTTTTTGATGCCGTGGAAGAAGAAATGGTTTTCTTAGCTGAAATGGTCAGAAAAATAGCCAATATGAATGGCACAAATATCATTATTACAGCAGACCACGGTTTTATTTATCAGCACAGTGAGCTGCAAGAAAGTGATTTTAGTAGCTCAAACCACACTGGCGAGATTTGGAAAGAAAATAGGAGGTTTATTATTGGCAAAAATATCCAGTCGGACACTGCCACCAAATTATTTGATGGCGATGCTCTTGGTTTACAGCCAGAAATACAAGTTTTGATTCCAAAATCTATCAATATGATTCGGGTGAAAGGGGCAGGTTCGAGATTTGTCCATGGCGGAGCTAGTTTGCAAGAAGTGATTTTTTCGATTATCAAAATTAGACACAACAAAGAAGGTGCGGCAGTTGCGGTAGTCGAAATTGACATCATCAAATCGACCGATAGAATAACGACCAATATTTTGGCAGTATCGTTTATTCAATCGGAACTAGTTGGTGAGCAAATGCTCGCCCGTGACATCAGAGCGGGACTTTATGCCGAAGATGGTGAACTACTAAGCGACCAATTTAGGTATGTGTTTGATATTCAGGAAGGTTCAGAACGCCAAAGAGAAGTGAAACACCGTTTTCAGATAAGCTCAAAAGCCACTACAAAATACAAAAATCAGCGTGTAAAACTGATTTTAGAAGAACCCGTAGAAGGAACTACCAAATGGAAACCCTACAAAGAGTTTTTTTACACGCTAAATATATCATTCACGAATGATTTTGATTGATTGGATTTATGAAAATATTAGATAAAAAACTAAATGAGTTTTTTGGTGGGAAAGTTGTCAGAAAAGACCTAACCAAATTGGTAAAAGGCAATTCCATTGTACCGATTTATGTATTAGAATATCTTTTAGGGCAGTATTGTGCAACTGATGATGAAGAAACAATCACACAAGGCGTTGAAACCGTAAAAAGTATTTTGGCCAAGCATTTTGTGCATCGAGATGAAGCTCAAATAATCAAATCGACTGTCCGTGAAAAAGGTTCGCACAGAATTATTGACAAAGTATCAGTAAAGCTCAATGACCGAAAAGACCAATATGAGGCTACGTTTGCCAATTTAGGGCTTTCAAAAGTACCGATTGCCGATGAGATTATCAGAGAACATTAAAAGCTACTTTCTAGTGGGGTTTGGTGTATTCTTACTTTGGCCTATATTTCTACGGATGAACGAGATAACCTGCCGTGGGTAATTGAATCATTGAAACCGATACAAATTGCGAGCGGAAACTTAGAAGAATATAAGGAAGGGCGAAAATATTTCACCAAAGGAGAATGGATTGATGCTTTGCTGCAAACGATGGGGCTAAACCCCGAAGAATTTACGTTTAGGTCTAAACTCTTACAACTCACAAGATTAGTGCCCTTTGTAGAAAATAACTATAATTTGATAGAACTGGGGCCAAAAGGAACAGGAAAGTCGCATATTTTCTCAGAATTATCACCCCACGGAATGTTGATTTCGGGTGGAGAAGTATCGAAAGCAAAGTTATTTGTCAATAATAGTTCGGGCGAAATTGGTTTGGTTGGCTATTGGGATGTAGTGGCTTATGATGAATTTGCGGGTAAAACCAAAACAACTGACCGAGGGTTGGTTGACATTATGAAAAACTACATGGCAAATAAGTCGTTTTCGAGAGGAACGCAAGTTTATGGAGCTTCGGCTTCGATGGTTTTTGTTGGCAATACTGACCATAGTGTACCGTATATGCTTCGCCACAGTAATTTGTTTGATGCTCTACCAAAAGATTATTATGATACAGCTTTTTTGGATAGAATTCATGCTTATTTACCAGGTTGGGAAGTACAGAAATTACGTAATGATATTTTTACGTCTGACTATGGTTTTATTGTAGATTATTTGGCAGAAATACTAAAAGAACAACGCAAGGAAGACCGAACGAACGAATATAATCAGTTTTTTGAACTTTCAGATAGTATTACCACCCGTGATAAAACAGCCATCATCAAAACCTACGCTGGACTTTCAAAAGTAATTTTCCCTGATGGAAATATTACAGAAACCGATGCCAAAGAATTACTTGATTTTGCTATTGAAGGCCGCAAACGGGTAAAACAACAACTACAAAAAATGGATGAAACTTTCGAAGCAGTTGATTTTAGTTACGTAAATCGACTAACTGGCAAGAAAGTAAGCATTGAAACGCTTGAAGTTGTTGAGTACCTGAATATTGAGAAACTAGACGTTTTACCAAATAGCTCAGCAGAAAACACTGATAATAGTAAGGTAGAAAAAATTAAAATTAAGCCTTTAAGTAATGGGCAAAGAATAATTTTGGATAATCAAACGGGAATTTCTTATGAAAACCTTTTCGGTGATTACTTGGCTGGAGCAAACTCCGTAACACTCATCGACCCATATATTAGACTTCCTTATCAGCTTCGAAATCTCATGGAGTTTGCAAAGCTGCTTTCTGAGAAAAAAAACAAAGAAACCGAACTTCGACTACACTTGGTTACAAATAATAATGAGGATTTTATTGAAGGAGCAAAAGATGCATTTTCACAAATAACATATTCTTTAGAAACTATCGGAATTATATTTACCTACGAATTTGACGAAAATATCCATGACCGCTCTATCAAAATCGACAATGGCTGGAAGATAATCTTGGGCAGGGGTTTGGACATTTGGCAAAAAACTGGGGGCTGGTACGATATTAATGAATACCTCCAAGAAAAGCGTTTGTGTAAGGCTTGTGAGGTTACATTTATAACGGAATAATGGGGAGTCACCCCAAATGTTGGGCAATCTTCCCAATTGAACGATTTATATAGTTGGCTATCAATTAGTTATAGAAGAGAAAATCATTTTCTTCACGTATAGCTTTA
>CAMAQF010000127.1 GCA_945860265.1 Emticicia agri
ATTTGGTCATTAAAAGCAAAGCCAAAAAATGGTGTTATCAAGTATCTAACCAATCGTTTTTTGTCATTTTCCTTGATTGTTTCTTTTGGGTTCCTGTTCATTGTTTCGTTATTGATTAATACCTTAGTTGATGCCTTTAGTCACAGATTGTCGGTCTTATTTTCAGAATCGACAGCCTAATTATTTAATGCAATCAATTTAGGAGTTGTATGGATTGTGATGACTGTGCTATTTGCAATAATTTTCAAAGTACTACCCGACGGAAAAGTGGCAAATAGAGATGCATTCATGGGTGCTGGCGTTACGGCTTTACTATTTATGGTTGGTAAATACGTGATTGGATTATATTTAGGTCAATCGAATATCTCAAATGTCTATGGAGCGGCTGGCTCGGTCTTAATTTTGCTTACTTGGGTATATTATTCATCTATGATTTTATATTTAGGTGCTGAGTTAACAAAGGTTTATGCCATTGAGTTTGGCCAAGGAGTTAAGTCAGCTTCTTGTACTGAATTGATCAAACAAACTGAAATAGAAGCTACACAGAAGGATGTTGATACGATTGTAAAATAATGTAATATATTGATAATAAATAGATTATCTTTAAGGAAAACTATAAGTTCGCATCACAAAAAATAATAAATGATGAATTCGATAGCAAAACAAATTGGTGTAAAAACCTTACAAATCCTAAATTGGGGCTTTTTTTTGGCAATGGTTATAACCAATTACTTGGCGAACGCCTTACCGTTTAATCATAAAACCACTAAACAGCTTTCTGACCAATACCCTAATCTTTTCGTGCCAGCGGGCATTACTTTTTCGATTTGGGGAATAATCTATCTTTTACTGCTTCTTTTTTGTGTGAAACAAAGCAAATATTTATTTAGTAAAGCTCCAGACGCATCATTGAATGCATTAGTTGACAAAATAGGTTTGAGATTTATTGTAAGTTGTGCATTAAATATATGCTGGATTCTATCTTGGCATTACGAACACTTATTTTTTTCAGTAATGATAATGCTTTCGTTGTTGATGACACTTATCGACATTGTTCGTAGAATTAATTATCTTAGTAAAAATCACGAAATCAATATTCCAAATGTATCAAAGGCAGCTTTTGGTGTTTATTTAGGCTGGATTTGTATTGCTACGATTGCTAATATTACTGCTGTTATAGTATTTTTTGGTTGGGGAGCTTTGGGCCAAAGCGAAATTTTTTGGACATGCTTGATGATTCTGATCGGAGCCTTGATTGCCAGTTGGACACTCAAAAAACTCAATAATACCTTTATCGGAGCATCAGTTTTGTGGGCATTTGTGGGCATCATAATTCAACGAATTGGAGCAACGGAATACCACAGTTTTATTGTTTGGATAACAGTTTTTGCCATTATCATAGTTAGCACAAGTCTGATTATCGAAACTACCAAAACAAGCTTTAGAAAGGCATGAAAAATGCCCTACTAATCAAATTCTTTTTAGCAAAAGCTACAATTTATCTTATTTTAATATTCTATTCAACAACAAAACTATGCTTATTATTGATGCACACCTCGATATGGCAATGAACGCCATCGAGTGGAATCGTGACTACAGAAAATCTGTTTTTGAAATCCGTGACCGCGAAAAAGGTCTGACTGATAAACCCGACCGAGGTAATGGCGTGGCTTCGCTACCCGAACTCCGCAAAGGAAATATTGGGTTGATTGTGGCAACGCAACTGGCCCGCTATGTTGCCCCCAATAGTATAATTACTGGCTACAATTCTCCCGAAATTGCTTGGGGAATTACGCAGGCACAATTGGCATGGTATAAGGCAATGGAAGATTTGGGCGAAATGGTACAAATTACGAATCTTGCGACTTTGGAAGCTCACCTAAAGCTTTGGCAAGATGAAAGTATCTCGAACGAAACCAAGCCAGTTGGCTATATTTTGAGCCTAGAAGGAGCAGATTCTCTCATCAATTTATCCTATTTAGAAAAAGCATATACTTCAGGTTTACGTGCGTGCGGCCCTGCACACTATGGCCATGGACGCTACGCTCCAGGCACAACAATGTCAGGCGGATTGACCAAAATGGGCAGAGAATTGGTGCAGGAAATGGACAAACTTAATATGATTCTCGACGTAACGCACCTTACCGACGAAGGTTTTACTGAAGCACTTGATTTGTTTAAAGGTAATGTTTGGGCTAGCCATCACAACTGCCGCTCTTTGGTCGATTACCAACGCCAGCTGACCGACGAGCAAATTAAAATTTTGATTGAGCGTGGAGCGGTAATTGGAGGAGTGCTTGATGCCTGGATGCTCGTACCAAACTGGACTCGTGGCAAAGATACGCCCCGAGAACGTGGCGTTACGCTCAATAAATTGATTGACAACTATGACCATATTTGCCAAATTGCGGGCAATGCCAACCACATTGCCATCGGCAGCGATTTAGATGGTTGTTTTGGCACTGAACAAACACCAACCGACCTCGAAACGATTGCTGATTTGCAGAAACTACAAGGTTTACTATCTAAAAGAGGGTATTCCGCACAAGACATTGAAAATGTTTTTCATGGAAATTGGTTGAGATTTTTGAGGAAAGCTTGGGAAAAGGTATAGCTTACATATATCTCGATGTCGGCTTAAAAGTCGAAGGTATAATCGATGATTTTGACCGAAAAAAGACTTATTTAAGAAGTAACGATTTTGCCAATATTCAAGTTGGTAAGGATGAAACCAAAAAAAATAAAAGATGACCATCAATGGAAGTATTTCGATAAACATCTACTTGAATATATCATTGATTTGTAAATAAATGCCTGTTCATTAGTCTTTTTATGTGAACTATTGCCTGTTCGAAATTAGCATAGATGTGGACTAATAACTACGGACTATATACTTTTTCGAAGCCTACATAATCTTTCATTACGAAGAACTTTTCAATAGGTGCGTCTTTTTTTATCGTATAAATACAACTATTTACTATTTTATTAGTAAATTTGGTTCTAATGTTCAACCTATTTCATAATCTACCAAAATGCAAGATAAATCAACAAGCAGAAGAGGTTTTATTAAAAGTTCTGCCATTGCGGCGAGCGGTTTTTTTATTGTCCCACGCCACGTTCTTGGTAAAGGATTCATCGCTCCGAGCGACAAACTCAATATTGCGGCTATCGGTGCTGGAGGCAAAGGTGGGTCGGATATTGCAAACGCCTACAATAACGGTGTAAATAACGTAGTTGCCCTTTGTGATATTGACATGGCACGTTGTAAAGCAAGTCTTGATAAATTCCCGACTGCTAAACGCTTTAAAGATTTCAGAGTAATGCTCGAAGAAATGAAAGGTGATATTGATGCCGTGACTATTTCTACACCTGACCATCAACACGCAGTGGCAGCCATGGCAGCTATGCAAATGGGAAAACACGTATATGTGCAAAAACCACTCACACACGACATCTACGAGGCTCGTAAGCTCACCGAAGGAGCGAGAGAAAACAAAGTTGTAACCCAAATGGGTAATCAGGGTTCGTCTAACCCTACTCAAAAAATTATGATGGATTGGCTTGATAAAGGCCTTATCGGAAAAGTAAGCGATGTACATATTTGGACAAATCGCCCAGTATGGCCACAGGGAAATCCGCTACCGACTGATAAACCACCTTTGATTGAATCAATGGACTCGAAAGATTGGGATTTATTCATCGGAACAGCCCAATATGTTGATTATCACCCGCTTTATCACCCATTCAAATGGCGTGGCTGGTGGAATTTCGGTACTGGTGCTTTGGGCGATATGGGTTGCCACTTGATTGACCCTGCGTTTAGAGTTTTAGGTTTAGGCTACCCCACTGAAGTAGAATGTAGCGTTGGACAAGTATTTATGAAAGATTGGCAAGCAGAATATAATCCAGAAGGTTGTCCGCCATCATCAAGTGTTCAAATCAAATTCCCAGCAACCAAACGCAATAACTCACCAGTAACAATGTATTGGACTGATGGCGGTATTCGTCCGTTCCACCCAGAGTGGATTCCTGCCGATGAGCCTTTGGCCGAAGCTGATAGCTCAAATGGTGTAATCATGATTGGTACAAAAGGAATCATGACTTGCGGAACTTATGGAAATACACCAAAAATATACTTAAAAAATGGTGAGAGAATTGAAATGCCTGCTCCAGACCCGAAATTCAAATCATTACCTGAGCATGGACATCAAGCATCATGGGCAGAGGCTTGTAAAACTGGTTTCAACAGCAAAGAACACAAGGCACTTTCATCATCATTCGATTATTCTGGACCTTTGACAGAAACAGTTTTAATGGGTAATTTAGCAATTCGTAGCTATATGCTCCGTAAGCCAAATGGCAAAAATGGTTTCAATTATGATGGTCGCAAGAAACTCCTTTGGAATGGAACAGATATGAAAATCACTAACTTCGAAGAAGCAAACCAATTCGTAAAACGTCAATATCGTGACGGCTGGAAGTTAGTTTAATATTCAGATTTGAAATTTGAGGTGCTGCTAGTTCGGATGGAGAAAACATAATTCACATCCGCACGGGCAGCACCTTCGTAATTCAAATTTAACAAAATTATAAACTTTTTAGTAAATCAAAGTCTCCTACTTTTGTCAAGTACATATAATTGAGTAAGAGAGCGTTGGTATTATTTATCATTCTGTGGCCTTCCACAAATGGTACTACGTGAGTCGTAATTCTTTCAAACTCGTATTTAGTTCCCATTTCTTTATTGTTCAAAGCTGCTATTTCTTCGGAAGTCATTTCTATTTCACAGGCATATAAATAAATGGTTTCATCGCTTGTTCCAGTGGCAGGAAAGCCCCTTTTTCCATCCATTAAGTCCATTAGTTGGCTTTCCGAAATCTCTAAGCCAGTTTCTTCTCTTACTTCCTGAACTGCTATTTCAAGTGGTGTTTTAGTGCCATCGACCATACCCGCTGGGTGCTCATACGTAAAGCCACCTTCGGCAATGCGGCGTTGTTTTACCAAAAGCAAAAACTTTTCTTTGGTTTCTTTATTTATCAAACAAATTAGCACACACACAACCTCGCCTTTAAGAAAACAAATCGGTGGAATTTTATCGCCTTCTGGTGTTTCGGCATCTAGCATCAATAATGAAAAAAGTACTTCGCCATTATAACGTCGACGGGTAAAATGCTCATCTATTTTGTTGATTTTCAAACCATTAGCAATCAGATTACTTTTCCAAAGTTTAAATTTGTGGGCGTCTTCAAGTTTTTCGAGAATCATTTGTCTGAATTATTTTTTGTATCCGTTTTCTATTCTAAAACAAAAGTAAGCATTGAAGGTTAGAATACTAAAGGACTTATTAAATCATTTTTTTTACTACAAAGGCACTAAGTGCAGCAAGTTTACACTAATGTTTGATATATTTCCTTAGTTAATCTAAATTTCTCATAGGTAAAATTAAAAATAAAAACTTTGCTTCACGACAGATTTTTGCCAATTTTGTTGTGAAAAAGATACAATCGGCATCGTGAAAGAATATACAAAAAACCAACTCGCCCTTCGAAACGGACAAGACAAAGATGATATTTGGGTGGCTTATAATGGACAAATTTACGATGTAGGCAGTTCAAGATTATGGCGAAATGGCAAACATTACGAACACTGGGCTGGACAAGATTTAACCGAAGAAATGACCAATGCCCCGCACAGCGAAGCCGTTTTTGAGAAATTTAAAGTCATTGGAAAATTAATTTAACAATAAAAAATACCATCGACCGTTGGATTTGGTCTATAACTATTACTATGAAACTCATTGAATCAATCATACTTTTTGCAAGCTTGGCATTATTGACCATGTTTGTTGACCAAGCACTTTACAAAGGCGTTCCGCTCAAAGACAGTTATTTCTTTTTGATGTTTGCCGTGGCAGGTTTTTTTTATTATACCTACCGCCGTGGAATTAGAATTATGAAAGAAAAAAAGGAAGAAGAAGCTAAAACGGAGGCAAAATCAAAGAAAATTGAAGACAGGCTTAAAAGAAAATAAGCATTGAAGGCAGCCAAAACACCATTTCACCAAGCCAACGATAGTTTTCATTTTTTGCTAATTTTTCATGAAAAAAGTAAATCAAAACTGAACAGAAAGCCATTAAAGTTTCTATAAAAAATACTTTTTGAAGAAAAACATTATCGGTGAAAAAGATAGAAATAGTCGTAATAGCCAAAACTCCCAATATTAAATAAGTACAATTGGTCTTGCCGAGTTTTTTGGCAAGATTTTTTGTTGCGGGATATGCTTGTGATTCATAAAATGAAAAAATTAGGATACTCTGATGCACCAATAAAAAGAAAATAAACCCAGCCAAATAGGCTTGCCATTCAAGATTTATTTTGGCACTAAAAGCACTTCCTACCACGCAAAGACTATAAATAAATGAGGTAAAAATTTCTTTAAAATACTGATAATTAGCCGATTTTGATTTTTTCTGTAAAGTATAAAAATAAATCAGAATCAAAATCGAAAGGGCAACACCAAAATAAATGATATTTCGTGGCAGAAATAAAGCCAAAATCGATGCAATAAAAAACAGAATGATAATACCAATTTGAAGATAATATTGATGTTGAAAATGAAATTGGTGTCGGGTATCTTGTGGCTCAGAATTTAGGTTATCGAGCAGGCGGTCAAGTATATAAATAATCCAAGTACAGATACCTAAAATCAAAATCGAAGGAAGATTTACCGCACCATTTCCGTCAGGTATTTTCCAAAAAATCCAACTACATGCAACCGCTCCCACCACTACGTCAAGGCTTAGATAGTGCAGTGTTTTTAAGAACACTATTCTATTTTCTTTCATAACTAAATCTCAAGTATCTGCAACTGATTTACCCTTTTAAAATGATTAATATTTAGGATGGCTAATTTTAATTGATGAAATTTTGCAGTAGCAGCAATTAGCATATTTGCCAAACCAATTTCTTGATTTTTAGTTTTAAGCTCCTTTTTTATCCTAACAGTTTCATCAATTGTTGATTCATCTAAAGAAATAATATTAACTCTTAGAAGCAATGCTATCCATAACAAATCTTACTGATGGTTAATTCCAAACATTAATTCATATTTAGGAATGACCGAAATTGCCAAATCTTCTTCTTCAGAAAACAGGTGGTAAAGTATCGTTTTTTCTTTATTCTTTTTCCGAAAATAATCAATCAATATCGAAGTATCCAGCAAAATCATATTTTACCAATTGAATTAATAGCCTTTCTGTTTTTCAAATATTCTTGATATTCCTCTTCATTCCAAGTAGGTCCATTCAGAAGTAATTGCTGAAAATCTGTCACATTTTGTTTTATACTCTTCTCTTTTTTTATAGAAATTAGTTCTAAATCCGCTAAATCTTTCAATAATTTAAAGTCTTTGGGTTTTAAAATTTCGACAGAATACGTTTGCATAATTTGATTACTTAATCAAATATAATCAATAGCCCTTAAAATCAAAATTCTATCCCATCTCCAACCGCAATCTTTCCAGTTTCCACTACCAGCAAATTCTGACCAAATAAAATTTTATTATTCTTATTTCTATATTGAGTTAGCGTTTTAAGAGGTTCTTTTCCTTTCTCAGCCGTTTCGGGGTTAATCGTTGTCAAAACGCATCTTGCACAAGGTTTTACTCCAACCAGTTTTGCCTCGCCAACAGTAAAATAATTCCAAGAATCTTCCACATAAGCCTCGCCGCCGGTGAAAACAAGATTTGGCCTAAAACGCTTCATCGAAACTGGTTCATCCAAACGCTCATTCAAATTATCAAGACTTGCCTGCCCAATCACCAAAATTGGATAGCCGTCGGAAAAACTCGTATGTTCTTTTTTTGTGATTGAATATTTCGGGTCGGTCAACCGTATCGACCCATCGGGTTGGTAAAACAAGCTGCATTTTTTTTCCAAAACTGACGTAAACCACGCATCTGCTTCATCGCTTACGCGGGTTCCACGCACCACATCATCCCAAATCGTAATTTGCTGTTCCTCAACGGTTTGTGGCACTAATGGAATCTTTAAAGGTACTATTCTTTTCAAGCGATGATTTATGACTATACCATCTTCATCGATAGCGACATCAATCAGAGCCATTTGTTCGTTTTGGCGTTGCGTGATGAAAACATTATTTTCGTCAACAAGCACCCAGCGGCGGTCAAATTGCAGTCCACGTTCCTCAACCTTTGCTTCTTGCAGGCTAATTCCACCCAGTGATTTTATCGGATAAATCGTAATTTCGGAAACAATAAAAGACATATTTTGTTTTTTTCAATAAATCGTTAATAAAAACTAAACTTTTAAAGATATAAATATCTAACTATCAACATTTTATTCGTACTTTTTGAATCTAATTATTCGTCATGCTTATTCAATACAACAATTCTTTGAAAAAATCGTTTGATTGATTAGGTTAAACTCATAAATTGAGTCGAAATAATCAAAGTTTAGTTTCTCTCAAATCCCTAATCTCATATCTTGAATCTAAAAAAGATGAAAAGAATACTTCATATCATTGCCCTATTGGTGCTAACAAATTCGGTTTTTGGACAAATTCAAACCTATAAACGTGGTCTTTCGAGCTTCGACAAAGGTCAGTACGAACTGGCAATTAAAGATTTGACGAAGGTAGTAAATATTGCCGAAACCGAGAAAGCTAACCTTTATCATAAAATTGCGGAGTCTTACCGCTTGTCGAATCGTTGGGTTGAAGCAGTACCATTTTATCAAAAGGCTTTTGAGGCAAAACTCACCAATCCAGAAGCTCATTTTCACTATGCTTTTGCTTTAAAAGCCACTGGAAATTATGATTTAGCATTAAAAGAATTACAACAATTCATCGACTCGAAAAGTACTGTAAAGGCATTGAACGAAAAGG
>CAMAQF010000128.1 GCA_945860265.1 Emticicia agri
AACAAAAAGATTTAGGTAATTTTAAAGGTTGTTTTGAAACAAACATTTGTAGATATAGTTTTTCATTGATAAATGTTTAACGACAAGTATAAACGATCTTAACCAATATGACTACGAAAGTACCATTTAAAATTGCATGTTTTTCAATATTAACGCTTACAGTTTTCATTGTAGGATTTAAAATTATTGATTTTAAAGAGCCTAAAATTTCGCTCGAAAAATATAAAATCGAACACGGATTTGAGCTAAGTGTTATAGCATCTGAGTCATTTTTTAAAGCTCCAGTAGCTATGGACTTTGATAATAATGGCCGAATGTGGGTAGTAGAAATGATTGGTTATATGCCAAACATTGAAGGTGTCGGTGAAGATGAGCCAAATGGCAGAATCAGTATTTTAGAAGATTTAGACAAAGATGGAGTAATTGATCATTCAAAAACATTTTTGGATAAATTAATTTTACCCCGTGCTTTGGCACAAGTTTATGGTGGGTTATTGTACTCAGATGGTCCAAAACTTTGGTTTGTCGAGATAAAAAATGATAAGCCAGGCAAGAAAACGCTGGTTGACCCAATCTATGCTGAAGGTGGAAACGTTGAGCATACCTCAAACGGTTTGATGATGAATATTGATAATTGGATTTATAATGCTAATTATAATTTTAGGTATCAATTAAAAAATGGTAAGTGGCTCAAAGAACCAACAACAAATCGTGGACAGTGGGGAATAACAAAAGACAATTTTGGACGACTTTATTATAACAATAATAGCACCCAATTACAAGGCGACTACGTTTTACCCAACAAAGCTATTAGAAATAAGTATTTTAAACCGACAGCCGCCGAAGGTCAAAAATTGACTAACGATAGAGTTTATCCAATTCATCAAACATCGGTTAATCGTGGCTATCAAAAAGGTGTTTTAGATGAAAGAGGGTATTTGACCGAAGTTACTGCTTCATGTGGGCCATTGATTTATAGAGGTGGAGCTTTTCCTGATGCTTATAACCAAAATGCGTTTGTTTGCGTGCCTGAGGCTAATCTTATTAAGCGTAATGTCATGAGTTTTAAAAATATACAAACGCTTGCTAATCAAGCAATTGAGGGAAAAGAATTCATAGCTTCCACGGATGAAGGTTTTCGTCCAGTCAATTTATTTAATGGTCCAGATGGTGCCATTTATATTGTTGATATGCACCGAGGAATTATTCAGCACAAAGCTTATATCTCGCAATATCTTTCTGAACAATTGGGCAATAAAAAACTTGACACGCTACAAAATGCTGGTCGTATATTAAAAGTAGTCAGTAAAACAAACAAACTCAATCCTATACCTGATTTGGCAAAAGCTAGTAGCAAAGATTTAGTTGCCTTGCTTAGTCATCCAAATGGCTGGTTGAGAGATAGAAGCCAACAACTTTTGATTCAGAAAAATGATAAAACAATAGTTAAAGATTTGATTGCTTTGACGAAAGTAAACAACGATTTTTCAACGGCAATTCATGCACTTTACATACTTGATGGTTTAAATGCTCTTACTTTTGGAACAGTGACCGAGGTTATAAAGCAGTCAAAACAACCAGAAGTTATTGCTCATGCTTTATGCCTTTCAGAGCTTTTTGCATCCGTTCAAAATTCTTCGAGTATGAAAGCATTAAGCATTCAACTATTGGCACAAAACAATGATTTAACGGACCTTTATATAGCATATTCACTAAACAATTGGTTAAAAACTGATAATACATTCTTGTCAATTTTATCACAAATTGAGAAGAAACATTCTGAAAAAAGAATATATCATGAGGCGATTGTAAGTAGTGTTGAAGGAAAAGAAGAGCAGTATCTTACAATGCAAAATCCTTCGGCTCTACTTAAAAGCTATTTAACTGTTGCAATTAGTAATCATCAGAAGAAAGAATTAAATTCAATTTTTGTAAAAGAAAAAAATGTAGTTGACAATAGAACTAAAGGATTGCAGCTTTTCCGTACGATTTGTGCCACATGTCATGGAGCTGATGGGAAAGGAATTCAAGATTTGGCTCCACCATTAAAAGGTTCAGAATACATTGATGGCTCAATGAAGCGTTTGGCATCAATCATTTTACATGGTTTGAGTGGCCCGCTTACGGTAAACGGAAAGTTATATCAGCTGAACAATGAAATGCCAGGTTTAGTTAATAATAAAGAAATAAGCGATCAAGATATAGTCGATATTATCAAATATACTCAAAACGCCTTAGCAAAAGAAGGGAAAGGTATTTTGCCTAGCGACGTAAAGATACTGCGTGATAAAAAGCCTGTGGGTGTATTATTCAACGAAAAACAATTACTTGAAACAAATTTTGAGAAGTAATTAAACTGGTAAATTTAAGTAGTCCACGGTCAAAAGTCGACAAGTCCACAGTAAGACAATTAACCAAAAGACAGATATTTAGCTGTTTGCAAATTTTTCGATTATTATTGTTTTATTAAGTAAACAGACAAAAATAATCGACAAACTGAAATGATGTAACTTGTTGATAGCTAGTGTTTTATCGCTTTGGGGAACCGCCTCTTTTCTCGAATATTTTGTCTCAGTATTTATTTATTAAAAATTTATTGATTGTTTATTCGGTTTTGTAGCCTAAATACCATCAAAAATCAAACAACCAGTCCATGTTTTTTACTTCAAATATTCTAATGACAAAAGCATTAATTTTTCAGCCGCAATCTTTGATTTTAAGATGGTAAAATCACGAGAAGTATTATCACCTACTTCATAAACCAAAGCTTCAGCATTAAATTCTTTATTAAAAAAAGCCTTTGAAATCACGCCAGAAGCAGGTTTACTTCCTCGGGCGTTTACCTTATAATCGGGTATAGCCTGCTCTAATGCTTCAAACCAACGTTTGATTAAACCGTCCATATTTGTTGGATTTTCGGTTAAATTTGTATAAAAAATATCATCCCAAGTAGAATGAAAATCAATACCAAAATAAAGTTTACTTTGCGGGCCATTGAGTTTTTTCCGTAGGAAATTACGAACAAATTGAGTTTCTGGTTGATTGAAGTCCGCCCAATCACGATTTAAGTCAATTCCCCCAGTATTATGTCGCCAATGTCCATTATCAACACCATCGGGGTTCATCATTGGCACAACAAACACAGTATATTCTTTTCTAAATTTTTTAGCAATGTCAGAATCCATACAGAGCGATTCTACAAAAGCCTGCAAAGCAAATTGCCCAGTAACTTCAGGTGGATGCAATCGGCCGATAACAATCATAATCTTTGAGTCAGTCTTATCTTCGCCAATTCGTAAACATTTAAAAGGTCGGTTTTCGGGCGATTTTCCAATAGTTTCGCCAGAAACAAATTTATTCTTTAAAATAACCTTCGACCAATCATTGACAATTGCTGAAGTCATCAATTCTTGAGCACTTATCCAAGTTGGTTTTTCATCTACTCTTATTAGCACATAAGCAGACTCAGAAAGTGCATTTTCTTGAAAAGTTCGGTTTTTGGCTCCAGGTTCTTTTACCAAAATACAATCTGTAGAATCAACCACTTGCCATGTTTTTCCATCACGACTGATTTTTGGGAAATAGCGGTGTTTGGCATTCAAATAAGTTAAATTCACCCAAATTGTGCTTGGTTTCTTGCTTGTAAGTTTAAAAGCGTACCAAGGGCTTGGATTGATTGGGTAATTTTCGGCAGCAATTATGGCAGTATAAAGTGTATCATTGTTTTGTGTAATTCCGTTGAGTCTTGCCCCATCAAAATCATTGTCAAAAGTAATATTGCCCAAAGTTTTTTGACCACGCCATTGCGGAATAATGGCATGATTTCGTGTATCCACCTTTTCTGAATTCGTAGTAGCCTGTCCTTCAAATTTGGGTTTTGTAGTCTGAGAAAACCCTGAAAAAGTAAAAAATAACAGGACAAAAGTAAATATTTTATTCATTTCGATTCTAAAGAATTTAAAATAATCAGATGGAGTATTAATCTCAAAATTATCAAATTTATTCTTAATTGTCCTTATCGTTGAATGGTTTTTTTATGAGAAGTCAATACTGACTAGCTTCTTTATACTGACCCTTTGATTAATTTTTTCATTAAAATATTTTTGATTTTACTTTATAAAAAACAATAATTAGTTTAATTTTGTTTTTATTTTTCATTACATTTACAAACTATAATTAAACTAATCTTACAAATTCATGAATTTAAAACTACCCGTTTTACTCCTTTTATTGTTTAGTGCCACCGTTGGTTTTGCACAAAAAACAATCAAAGGACAAGTAAAAGATGAAACAAGTCAAGAGAGCCTTCCTGGAGTTTCGATATTGGTTAAAGGGACTAATATAGGCACATCTACCGACGCTAGCGGAAATTTTTCTATATCAGTACCAAACAATTCTAAAGAACTTAACATTAGTTATATTGGATACAGCTCAAAGGTTGTTACAATCGGCGACCAATCATTTATTGATGTAAAATTAGGAGCAGATGCTACTAATCTTCAAGAAGTTGTTGTGAATGCATTAGGATTTAAGACTAAAAGAGATAGATCTGGTTCAACTTCTTCTAATATTTCCGGAGATGCTATTAGGTCAAGTGGCGAAGCAAATCTTTTAAATAGCCTTGCGGGTAAAGCTTCAGGGGTTAAAATTGCCCGTGCTAACGGCGATCCAGGTGCAGGAACTAATATTCAGATTAGAGGAGCAAATACAATCGGTGGTTCTTCGCAGCCTTTAGTAATTGTTGATGGTGTTCCATTATCAAATGATAACCTATATGGCTCAGGAAGCTCAAGGTCTGGCGGAGTTTCACAACAATCAAGATTGAATGATTTGAACCCAGAAGATATAGAATCTACTCAGATATTGAAAGGAGCTTCTGCGGCTGCTTTATGGGGCTCAAGAGCAGCAAATGGCGTTTTGGTGATTACCACAAAGCAGGGTAAATTAAACCAGAAAATGAAAATTAGTTATTCTGCTACCTATTCAATGGATGAAATAAATAGAAGACATCCAATGCAGACTACTTTTGGTCAAGGCACTGCTGGAAGATTTAACGCAACTGCCTCCAACTCATGGGGAGATAAAATTTCTTCAAGAGCAGGCGGACCAGATGTCGTTAATACTGCTGGGGAATATTTCTTAGGTAATGATGGACAAAAAGTTTATCCAATTATCACTAAAAACTCTACAGAAATCTTTGTTGATAAAAACTTTGATCAAGTTTTCCAAAAAGGCTCATTTTTAGAGCATAATCTTAGTATTTCAGGTGGTAGTGGAAAAACAACCAACTTTTTTAGTTTAGGTTATTTAGGTCAAAAGGGAATTATAAGAAATAGTGATTATGATAGATTTACTATGCGTTTTAATAATCAAACATTTTTTAGTAATACTGTAAATCTAACCACAAAGGCAAACTATATCAGAACAAACAGTAACCGAATTCAACAAAACTCAAATACAGCGGGTTTATATTTGGGCTTGCTTCGTCAACCAGCAGATTTTGACCAAACTTCTTATATAGGTACTTCTTTTTCAAGTACTGGGGTGCCAAGTCCAGGCAGACAAAGGAGTTACAGAAGGTATCTTGGTAACAACATAAATCCGTTTTTCAATAATCCATTATGGACAGTCAACGAACAAGAAGCAACCTCTGTTGTAAATCGTTTTAATGCAAATACCGACCTTAATATAAATCCAGTTAGTTGGTTACAAATTGACTTTCGTGGTGGTATAGATACGTATGTTGATAAACGTGTTTATTTTGCACCAATTGGTTCTGCAAGTTTTAATAATGGAAGATTAGAAAATGAAAATTTTATTAATTCTGAAATTAACTTAGATGCAATAGCACGAGCAGACTTTCCAAATTTAGTTCCTAGCAAAATTGGATTCAATGCAACACTTGGTTATAATATCAATGATAGAAGAAGAAACGTTTTGTATGCGGCTTCGCAAAACTTTTTAGTGAATAGTAAGCTTCAATCATTCACAAATAGCGTTGCCCCTTTTGAGATTTCTAATAGCACCAATCATATTCGTTCTAATAGATTATATTCAATTTTTGCATTTGATATTTACAAACAATTGTTTTTGAGCGTTTCTGGTACTCAAGAAGCTGCTTCAACCATAAAAGGCACTTATTTTTATCCTTCAATGGATTTAGCTTGGCAGTTTACTCAATTGCCAAATATGACGAATAAAATACTATCTTTTGGCAAACTAAGATTGACGTATGGTCAAGTTGGGGTTCAACCAACAGCTTATAGGTTTGGTACAACTTATGAAAATTTTGCTTATTCAACCTACGACGATGCACTTGACATCAACGAGTTTGGAGGTGGTTTCAGACTAAACGATGATCAAGGGAATAGTTTACTTAAACCAGAAATTAAAACAGAATTTGAGTTGGGGACAGATTTGCGTCTCTTTAAAGACCGTTTAAGTTTGGGTTTAACTTATTATAAAAATGAAATTAAAGACATTCTACTGGCTGTTAACTTATCTCCAACTTCTGGATTTTTATCTAAATATACCAATGCGGGTAGAATGGAAAATAGAGGAATCGAGCTTGACCTAGGGTATAAGATTATATCTCAAGCTTCTTATGGTTTAGAGTTATACGGAAACTGGAACAACAACAAAAACAAAGTTTTAGACTTGGCAGGGGTAGCTAGAGTTGCTCTAACCGACCAATCGATTACTTCTAACGCAATTGTTGGTCAGCCTTTAGGAATACTTTTCTCAAGTAAAGCAGCAAGAAATGAAGACGGAACATTGTTATTAGACGCAAATGGATTTCCTAAACTTGCTCCTCAACAAGGTATTATCGGTAATCCAAATCCAGATTGGAGAGGTGGATTAGGCCTTAAAGGATATTACAAGAAACTTAATTTCAACGTTTTGTTTGAGAGATTCCAGGGTGGAGATTTTGCAGAAAGAACTCGCTTTGTATTAAATGCATTCGGAACTTACGATGATACAGGCAATGAAGTAACATTGGCAAAAGATATTAAAAACTCTTCAGGAAAAGTTTTCACAGCCGGAACAACAGTTAGAGGAAATATTTTTAATTATGGTGCCGGTGATGTTTTGTTGGATGAAAACTGGTATAACACTTTAGGTGGTGGTTTAGGTGGTTCAGCAATCAATGAATTCTCTATCACAGATGGTAGCTGGACTCGCCTTCGTGAGGTTTCGATGGGCTATAATTTTGGAGGTGAGAAGTTTAGAAAGGCAACTAAATTTAACTCTGTAGATTTATCAATTTCTGGAAGAAATCTTTTTATTTGGACGAAAGTAAAAGGAATCGACCCAGAAGTAAATCAATCTGGTGTTGATAATGGATTTGGTATAGAATATTTTACTAATCCAAGCACACGTTCGTGGGTTTTTTCTGCGAAATTTAATTTTTAATTTCTTAATCTGATACAATGAAAAACATAAAATATTTAACCCTTTCTCTGTTGTTAATACTTAGCGTAGGGTGTGAAAAATTAGTGGAAGGAATCAACGATAATCCTAATGAAATTTCCTCAGATTCCTTTGAAGCGGGTGTTTTACTATTAAAAGGGATTGAACTTGCAAATGTTTCAGTGCAAGCTGGCCATCAAAATCGCATCGGTGGTATGTGGAGTGGTCAAACTAGAGGATTAATTTTATTATATAAAAGTTTAGCAGAATACAATATTTCTGCTGAAGAAACGAATGGTATTTGGCAAAATGCATTTCAAGGAGTGGTTAAACAATCTCGACTTTTAAGACAACAAACCGCCGCAAACCCAAAAGCAAAGCAGTATTCGGGTATTACGAAGGTTTTGGAAGCAAATGCTTTGGGTACAATCGCAAGTTTGTTTGGAGATATTCCTTTTACAGAAATAGCCAAAGACGACGTTGCTGACCCTAAATTTGAAAGTCAAAAATTTGTTTTTTCACAATTACAAACTTTGCTTGATGAAGCGATAGCAGACCTTAATGTAGCTCCAAATACCGCCATTCCGGAAGATTTGATGTTAGCAGGAAATACATTAAAATGGATCAAAGTAGCTCGTACTCTAAAAGCTCGTTTGTATGTGTATACCCGTGAATACGATAAAGCATATCAAGAAGCTTCTTTGGGTGTTTTGGCTCCCACAGATGCCTTGGTGTTTACTCCGCCAGCTCTAGGTAATGGAAGTCAAAATCTTAATTTTAAAATGATTAATCAACGAGGCGGATATTGGGGTTTTACGGGTTCATATCTTGATGTTTTATTGGGAACAAAAAGAAACAATGCAAAAACTCAAGAAAATGCACGTTTAGCTTATTATAGATTTGATGGTGCTTCTGCTACCAACAATAAGGGAATTGCGGCAATTAATACGCCTATGACCTTGGTTGGTTATGAAGAAAACTTATTAATTTTAGCCGAAACGGCTGTTAGAACTGGAAAAACAGCTGACGGAATTTCTCAATTGAACAAGCTAAGGGTTTATTTAGCTGGTGGTAAAGCATTTTTAAAATTGAATGCAACTGATGCTCTAAAATATGACGCCTATGTTTTAGCCGACTTTGAAAAAAATGGAATAGAGAATAAGGACGGAATCGTTACTGAAAGAGCTTTATTACGTGAAATTATCGAGGAAAGATATGTATCTGGTTTTACCGGCTTATTGGGATTTGATGACTTGAGAAGATTAGCTACCAAAGAAAAAGATATTGCTGTTTTACCTCCGTTTAATTCTCCAACGGCGTCTCAATATCCGCAACGATTTATT
>CAMAQF010000129.1 GCA_945860265.1 Emticicia agri
TAAACTGTGTCAAGTAATAATTTCACAAAAGTGTTAATTTTACTTTAAACATAGTTTTATGAACGATCAATAAGGTTTTTTCTTTAAATTTACGAGTATTCTTGCACTTTTACAAAAATATATCCCTCTATATATTTAATAGCCAAATAGTTATGGCTTTTTCAGCAAACCCCAATTATAACCCCTAACCTCTGCCAAAAACACCGTTCCGTTCTCTGATTTGAAGCCTCCAATGAGTTCGATGGCTTTTGTTTGGCAAATTGCTGTACCATTAAACTTTTAGCTCAAAATTCAATTAAATTCAATTTATTTTTACAATGATTTTTCGTTCTAAAAAATTTTCAGTTCGATATTCCAGTATAAATATACCGGCATTTAACGAAGTAAGGTTTAGCTGATATTGGGGTGGGTTTATGTCGTTAACATCGAATAGTTTGGTGCCATTTAAATCATAAATTGTAATTGAAGCATTATTTTGTGTAGAAGTGACAGTTAAATAATTTGTTGTGGGATTTGGGTATACCAAAAACTCTGTTTTCTTTGGTATTGTGTTTGTAGTTACAAAATTTTCACAAGAAGTTGGGGGTGATTGAAATAGATGAAATAACCCGATTTTAGAAGTAAAAATACCATAATGATCATGATCTATATTTGGAACAGTGTACAATGAATGAAAATTAACTATTTTTGAACCATAATAGGACTTTAGATAATTAAAGTAAATAATTCCCCTGTCAAATCTTTCTCTTCCTTGTAACTTGGCTTCGCATGTAGTATCTAGTGAAGCAGATTTGGGATTATTGTCTTTTTCACCTAAAAGGTAAACAACCTCTCTTTTTTCAAATCTATTTCTTATTGTTTCTGCACCAAATATTGCTGGATAATTATATAAATTTCCCAAGCCATATTTCCAATCATTATACTCAATACAACTAGTTGTAGGAATTGCAAACTGATTTTTTGTTCCTTCAATTACTCTTTTATTGTCTATATAAAGATACGAACTTGGGCTACCAACAATAAACCTTGTACTGATTTGGTATTTTGCACATAAAATATCTACAATTGCTGTGGTGGCAGAATACCTATTAGTTAATTGCCCCCCCGCTGAAAATCCGGCAAAAATTATTGATTTTAAGTTAGGTAAATTATTTGCAAGTCTTAACATAATTGTATCTAAAACTGCATACGTTGAGATTCGTTGTGGTCTGGGATTTGTCGTTTCATTCCGTGAAAAAGATCCAGACTTCCATCCGTCATTTGACCAATATAGATGTTCATTGTCAAGAGAATGAACATTTACGTCCTCTTCTAACAAAAATTGAGGTGCTATAATTATAGTTGAATTAAGGTTTGTACCACTCATTGAAGCGGCTGTCATCATATCAGTGTAGTAAGTTGCAGCATTTCTATCAGTTCCATGAACTACTACCACAGCCCTTTCAATTTTCGTATTTGATTTATCTAAATCATGGCTTGAATAGTAGGGAATTTTTAATCTGCTTCCATTAATATTAAGAATTGCCTTCTGTTTACCGATGATATCTACCTGTGCAAAAGAACCAAAAGCAGATAAAATTATTATTCCAAATAGAAAATACTTTTTTATTTGGTGTTTTATTCGATTAAGTTCAGTATTAAGATGTTTTAAATACATAGAATCATTTTAGAAATTAAAGTAAATAAAATTTTACCAGAATACCTGTTTTAATTGCTTTAAATTTATCTATTAGATTTGTATTAATCATTATAATTATTACTTAACTGTTTTCTGTTGTCAATTTTCGATTGTTGATTTTTTAAAATTACATCTTTGTATTTTCCTCAAATAAACTGGATCTTCATCTCAAGCTATTTATCAAGGTTTTATATCAAATTAGGGCAAGGAGCATGAGAAAGCGGTTGCCGCTACTGGGCAGGTCAATAGGCTCAAAAACATTAAGCGACAAATGTATGGCAGAGCCATTTTTGAGCTGCTTAAAAAGCGAGTAGTAATTAACAGTCATAGTTAAGCTTTCACCAAAATTGATAAAGAACGAGCAAACAACGCCGATTATGGTTCAATTTGCTCTGCTTTTCTCAGTAAGTGCTAACAAAACAAAAGGATCCGCTTCGGCGATCCGATTTTACATCAAACAATGAACCGTTGATTTGATGTATTTAGTAGTTTTAAATATTTCTGAAAAATGCATGATACCACTCAATAATTAGATCGACTTTCGCCCGGTTTGACATTTTCACAACTTTATATTATATTTGATTATAGATTGAAACGCCATTAACGAATTGGCTAAAAACCAAAAACTTAATACAGTTCAGTTTACGCTTCCTTTATTCAACCTTATATCTTAGAATATGCCAAAAGCTGTCATGATTAGCTCTTTGAGTAAAAACCAAACTCGAATATCTATTGCCATCGTGGCGGTTATGTTCTTTATTTTTGGTTTTGTATCTTGGATTAATGCCATTTTGATTCCATATTTCAAAATAGGTTGTGAGCTAAATAATTTCCAAGCCTATTTGGTCACTTTCGCTTTTTACATTTCATATTTTATAATTTCAGTTCCAGCTTCTTTTTTATTACAAAAAGTAGGATTCAAAAAAGGGATAATGTATGGTTTCTGGATTATGTCGGTGGGTGCTTTCATCTTTATTCCAGCCGCTTACAGTCGTACCTATCCTGTTTTTTTGATGGGCTTATTTACCCTTGGGGCAGGGCTGGCGATTCTTCAAACTGCTGCAAATCCTTACATTACTATTTTGGGGCCAAAAGAAAGAGCCGCCCAACGGATAAGCATTATGGGCATTTGTAACAAGGCAGCAGGTATTCTCGCACCTCTAATTTTTGCAGCCGTAGTGCTTCGTGTAACAGATAGCGACCTTTTTCAAAATCTTGGCAATATGAACAAAGCTGAAAAAGCAATAGCTTTGGACGAGCTTATTCAGCGGGTAATAAAACCTTATTTCGTAGTTGGTATAATACTTTTTTTACTTGGTTTAGGCATTCGTTTTTCACCCCTTCCAGAAATTGATACCGATAGCGATAGCGTAGAAGTAGCAGATAATAAAACATCCAAAACAAGTATTTTTCAATTTCCACATTTAATATTGGGTGCCGTTGCTATTTTCATGCACGTAGGAACTCAAGTGATAGCTATTGATACCATTATAGGCTATGCTGGTTCTATGAAAATTCAATTACTTGAAGCTAAAGTTTTCCCTTCTTTTACCCTTGCAGCCACAATTTGTGGCTATGTGTTCGGCATTATTCTCATACCGAAGATTATATCCCAAGTAAATGCTTTACGTTTTTGCACTCTTTTAGGATTGGTCCTGACTTTACTTGTTATTTATGCTAAAGGAGAAGTAAATTTCTTGGGCTTTAAAGTAGATATTTCCATTTGGTTTTTGGTAATGTTGGGATTGGCAAATTCATTGATTTGGGCTGGAATTTGGCCTTTGGCTCTCGATGGCTTAGGTAAATTTACAAAATTAGGAGCTTCTATTTTAATTATGATGCTTTGTGGAAATGCTATAATGCCGCTTGTTTACGGTTACTTTGCCGATGTTTATTCTGTACGATTGGCTTATTGGGTACTTTTCCCATGTTATGTATATTTGGTTTTTTATGCAATTAAAGGCCATAAAATTAGATCTTGGAAATGAAAAAACTAACTAGAAGAGATTTTTTTGCACCCGCTTTTGCGGTAAGCCTCAGCTTATCTTTGGCAAAAAGAGCCCAAGCAAATCCACAGGTTCTGCTTGGAAAACGTATAGGAATTATAGGCTTAGATACCTCTCACTCAGTAGCATTTACGAAGTCTTTGCTGAAGGGCGATGTTGCTTTTAAAGGCTACAAGGTCGTGGCGGCATATCCGCAAGGAAGTTTAGATATAGTTTCAAGCACGGAGAGAATTCCTGGGTACACAGATGAGGTCAAAAAAATGGGTGTTGAGATTGTAAACTCTATAGCTGATTTGCTGGAAAAAGTCGATGTTGTTTTATTAGAAACCAATGATGGACGAAGACATTTAGAACAGGCTTTGCAAGTTTTCAAAAGTGGAAAAAGAATGTTTATTGATAAGCCAATAGCGGCTTCATTAAAAGACACAATTGAAATATTTAAAGCCGCTGAAAAGTATAATGTACCCTTTTTTTCCTCCTCTTCATTAAGGTTTGCCAAGGGAATGTCAGAAATAAAAAATGGCTCATTGGGCAAAGTACAAGGAGCAGATACCTATAGTCCAATGAAGTTTGAAAAAACACATCCAGATTTATATTGGTACGGAATACATGGAGTAGAAATGTTGTTTACGGTGATGGGCACAGGTTGCGAGAGTGTACAAAGAATCATCGGAACAGATAAAGAAGTATGTATTGCTAAATGGAAAGATGGCCGAATAGGTACTTTTAGAGGTATAAAAAATGGCAAACAAGACTACGGTGGTACAGCCTTTGGTGAAAAAGGGATAAGTACACTCGGACCTTATAGTGGGTATGACCCCCTATTGATAGAAATTATCAATTTCTTTGAAACTGGAATTTCTCCAGTAGATAAAAACGAAACTTTAGAAATTTGTGCATTCATTGAAGCAGCAGATTTAAGCAAAAAAAGAAATGGACAAGTAGTGACTTTAAAAAAGGCAGGCTTATAATTGATAAATTATCCTGCCTTCTACCATCGTCATTTGGATATTGATATCCTTATCAAAAATGACAATATCTGCATCTTTACCAATTTCCAAAGAACCTTTTTGGTCTTGTACCTTCATAATTCTGGCGGGGGTAAGACTAGCCATTGTAATAGTGTCAAGCAAGGACACTTCCGCCAAAGTAAGCATAGTTCTAACCAAACGATCAAAAGTCGCAACGCTTCCAGCAAATGAGTTTCTGTCTGGCATTTTAGCTACCCCATTTTCTACAATTACTTCCACTCCGTTTTTATATCCACCTAAAAGTGATTTGCCCTCTGGCATGGCAGCCCCTCTCATGGCATCTGTGATGAGAGCGGTTCTATTGGGTCCTTTTATTTTGTAAATTAATTTTAAAAGAGGGGCAGGCAAATGTGCACCGTCCGCAATTATCTCAACATCCATGTCGTCAAACAAGTAGGCAGCTTCCACTACTCCTGCATAGCGGTATGCGTTGCGACGCGTAACACCCAACATTGCGGAATAAAAGTGTGTTGCCAATGTATATCCATTTCGAAAAGCATCTTCCGCCTCTTCATAAATGGCGTCAGTATGGGCAATGGCAGGAAGAATATTGTTTTCAACTAAAAATTTACCGAATGCTATGGCTCCAGGCAACTCAGGAGCTGCACTCCATCGTTTTATCGTTTTGTAATTTTTTATAAGTTTTTTATATTCCGTTTCTTCTGGATTTCGGATAAAACGAGGGTCTTGAGCCCCTTTTTGATTTATGGCGAAATATGGGCCTTCAAGGTGCATTCCTAATAAACTAGCCCCATTTGTATTTCTACTTTTTGCAATTTCAAAAGATTCTATTGTTAATGCTAAATCCTCTGGCTCAGCTGTCAAAGTTGTAGGAAACATGGCTGTTGTACCATATTTGGCATGAGTTTCAGCAATATTCAAAAAAGCTTCTGGCGTACCATCCATGAAATCACTTCCACCACCCCCATGCAAATGTATATCTATAAAACCAGGAGAAATGTATTGCCCTTTTGCATCAATTTCTAGAGCATCGTTTATATTTGGGTTGCCTTTTTCAATTCCTATGATTTTTCCGCCTGAAACTAGCACAGAGGCATTTTCCAATATTGCTTTTGGAGTAATTACTTTACCATTAAATATTTTAATTTTCGAAAACATCTTTAAACAGTTTTCGATATTTTCAAAACACTTTCTGGCAATAAATTTGCCGCATTTTGATCTAAAAAATACGCACAACTAGGATGTTTTTGTAAGATGCTTGCAGGATTTAAATTACTAATTTCTCCATTTAGACAGTTTTTTACAGCTTCAGCTTTTCTAGTATCAGGAACCGAACAAATGATATGTTTTGTTTTCATGATTTGATTGATAGACATGCTTATAGCTTGCTTAGGAACAGATTCCAAACTTTCAAACCAACCTTCGCCAAATTGCTGTTGTCGGCAAGCTTGGTCTAAATCTACCACAAGGTAGGGTTCTTCTGTTTCAAAATTTGCGGGGGGGTCATTAAAGGCCAAATGTCCATTTTCTCCAAAGCCCACAAATGCTAAATCAATAGGATGCTTTTTGATTATTTCTCCTAGTCTTTTGCATTCTTGTTCCCCTTCATTTTCACCATTGATTAAAAATGCTTCTTTTAAATTCGGACTTACAACAGTAATAAATCTATCCAACAGGTATTTTCGAAAGCTTGCTGGATGTGAGATTGAAATACCTAAATATTCATCTAAGTGAAACATGGTGACTTTGTCCCACGCAATATCTTTTTCTGAAAGTACTTGTTTAAGTACCTCAAATTGGCTCGCCCCTGTAGCAAGAATGACATTAGCTGTGCCTTTTTCTTGAATAACGGTTCTTAAGATTTGGGATGCTTTTTTGCCTGCAGCTTTACCCATTTCTTCGGCATTTTTTAGTATTGAAAGTGTCATTTTTTTTGTTTAAACCCGCAAAAATACTTTTTTATTATAAAGTAACTTTAAAAATACCCATTTAACAATAACTATAGCAACTGCAATCACCAAAACAGAATATGGTTCTCCAACAAGTTGCTCGAGCCATTTGAAGAAAGCATTGGCGGTATAATCCCAATCAATAAATTTGTTTGATATATAAATAAGGATAGAGTTCATTCCAATTACTTGGAAAAAGAGTGTCCACTGATTATACTTTACTACATCAATTACGTAATAAAAAAAGGCAAAAAGCAATAAACTTAATCCAACAGTTTGCATTACAAATGAACTAGACCAAAGGTTTTTATTGATTGGAAAATCAAGATTCCAAACTTGTGCAAGTACAAGGGCGATTAATCCAGATAATGCCATATAAAGTGCTTTTTTAGACTGTGTTGGTTCGCCTTTTTGTAAATAAATACCAGTTATAATGCCCGCTAAAGCATTGCCAATTGCTGGAATATTATTGAAAAGCCCAACGGTATCATGTATTCTTCTAGAAAGTTTCCCTGGTAAAACATTTCTGTCAAAGTAGGAAGCAAAATTGCCTTCCATGCTCAAGTCTCCCAAAGAAAATCCAGGTGCTGAAGTAAACTTAAGAATGAGCCAATAAACAATAAGTAAGCCAGCGAACCAGTAGATTAGCATTATTTCTTTGACATATAGAAAAAGGATGTTCGCAAACACATAAGTGATGCTAATTCGACCCAAAACACTCATAAATCTAATATCATCAATGGGTTTTATTTCCAGTCCATTATTGTAAACAATCCCTAATAGGAATAGTATCAGACCTCTCTTTAAAACTTTTAGTAAGATTTCTTTTTTGTTTTTCCCATCATTCAATGCCTTTCCAATCGAAAATGGAGTAGAAACACCCGCTAAAAAAATGAATAACGGAAAAATAAGATCATAAAATGTGAAACCATTCCAATAAGGGTGTTCCAATTGTTTTGAAAATTGAATCCAAAAAGAATTAGGGTATAGTTTAGACAAAGCATGAATTAGTTCTTCGCCACCAATAATCCAAAACATATCAAAGCCTCTCAAAGTATCTAAAGATAGCAAACGGCTTTCTACGAAAGAAGATTTTTTTTCCATGTTCTTAAACTTTGGGTTCCCAGCCCGGCTCATAACTTCTCGACCAATATTTCATGGCATTATCATCATTTATGATGTGACCATTATTTGAGTCAATGTTTAAAGTTCGGCCTGTACGTTGAGCAATGTTACCTAATTGCATCAGTAGAGTGCTTTTGTAACCTCCATCAATATCGGAAATCAAGGGTGTTCCTTTTCTAATTCCATCAAATAAATTCTGGATATGTAGGGCATCTAACTGTTGAGACGGGTTTTGAAGGTTCCTTGGATCAATTTCGAAGTCATTTTTTACTTCTTTTATCAATTTGTTTTTTAGGTCAAAGATTTTGTAAGCATTTCCACTTCCTATAAGCATTGAGCCATTTTCGGCATAGAATAAAACACCAACGCTATTTTCTTCGTCAAGTTTCCCGTTGCAAGATCTACCCTCCCAAGTAATGAGACTTTTGTTAGCAAATTCCATGGAAATTAATTGAGTATCTGGTGTTTCCCAATCATCTTGATAGCGATAACGCCCACCCGAGGAATTAACTTTAGATGGAAAGTCAACACCCAATCCCCAACGGGCAAGGTCAACCATGTGTGTACCATTATTGAGTGCTTCACCTGTACCCCAATGCCAAAACCAATGCCAGTTATAATGAATCAAATTATCCTGAAAAGGCATTCGGGGAGCAGGTCCCTGCCATAAA
>CAMAQF010000130.1 GCA_945860265.1 Emticicia agri
ACCATTACTAAATGTTTTTACCCCTTTAAATGTTTGAGCATTTTTAGTTACAATTCCTGGATTATCTCCGTCGGCTGGTGCCAAATTTAAGACCCCATCACTAGTAACAGTTGCCCCTTGCGGAGTAGCAACATCACTTACCGCTCCAATAGAGGTGAAGCTCGAAACGGTTGTTGAGCTCAATATGACCCATGCCGTACCTTTATAAAAATAATACTCACCATTGGCAGTGGTGCCACAATCGGTACAAAAAGCAAGAAGTCCTTGTGCAGGACTTGGAATATCCCTCATTTGTGCATTGGTCATGCGGGGCAACAAAAAACCTTTCGTAGTTGATTTTAAATCTAGAATGGCTGAAGCATTGGTGCCTCCATTTGGATTTATCTCTATTGATTGTGCAGATGCAGCAAAAGAGGTTAAAATTGAAAGTAAAATAAGCGTCTTTTTCATTACAGCGGTTTTTTCCATTATTTATTTGTAATCTCACTAAAATAAGACATTTTGAGGCAAAAATAGACGTTTGTAAATCTGTAAACAAAAGATTTATTGGAATTGTTTTGTCCTGAAATAGCTTGCCATCAAGGTGTTATAACGATGAATATCAAGCAGGAATTGGAATGCTAAAAAGTAGGATGGATGAGATAGGCGGGGGGCAATATTTTTGAAAAATAGTAAAAAAGATACATAAATAATACTTTTTCATAGTCATTTTCATATATTTTTATAAAAATAACCGAATAATCATAAAAGTATGATACAAATACTAAATGTTCCTAAAGATCTTTTTGGTTTCAAGTAGCAAGAGAATTTTTATAACATTTGTGGTGCAAACTCCCACCCTAACCCAAACCGACACATTAACCATCCAGCATGCAAAGACAATGATTAATAAAGAAGTTATCGTAAAAACAATAGTTGCTGGAGCAAGGCTTATTAACAAAAACGAAAACAAGACGTTTTTATCAATCTTGACAAACGTAATCTACAGTCGCCTTTGAAGGCGGTTTTGGCACATTACCAAGCTGCTGGAGTTGATATTCCCATCCCCTCAAGGGCTCGTGCCGAAGACCCTGAGGGAATGTAATGACATAATTCATAATCATGCCATGAGTTTACTTATTTTCGTGTAAACCTATTTTAGTACAAGACAGAATTATAATAGTTATAAAAAGTTTTCCTTTGACTCATAAAACTTCTTTAAATATATTACTTCTTATTTTGTAATTGCCTTAAGAAAAAAAGTATTCAATACCTCTGCCCAATATTTCCTTACCTTTGCAGTATGGATTATTTCAAAAAATTACTTGATTTACTAAAAACTGAGCGTGAAGAAGACCACGCACAATACCGCAAACTTACCGAACAATCTTCCGTTTCTGAGCGTCGTGCAAATGGTCTAACGTGGTATCCGATTGCCATAAGAGGCTCAGAAATGAGTCGTGGCGATTATATTACGGTTGAAGTCGAACGCACTACTCACCAAGATATCTCACATCAACTCCGTACGGGTATGCCTGCTGTTTTCTTTGGCAATCATGACCCTAAGACTGACCGTGTTGAAGGAACAATTTCACATCAAAATGGCAATAAATTAAAAATTACTCTTCGAACCGATGAGCTACCTGATTTTGCTCGTGATGGAAAACTCGGCATTGATGTTCTTTTTGATGATAATTCTTACGACGAAATGCAGGCAGCACTGAAAGCCGCCAACGAAATAGCAGAAAAGCCCGAAGGTAATTTAGTACGTGTTTTAATGGGCGAAAAACAGCCAACTTTCAACGAAAACCTACACAAAATTACATTTCCAAAACTAAACGATTCACAAAACCAAGCAGTAGATAAAATACTATCAGCTAATGAATTAGCCATTATTCATGGCCCACCAGGAACTGGAAAAACCACCACTTTGGTTCAAGCTATTAAGGCTTTAATTAAACAGGATAATCAGAAAATTTTGGTCGTTGCACCAAGCAATACTGCCGTCGATTTATTGAGCGAAAAACTCCACGAAGAAGGACTAAATGTACTTCGTGTAGGAAATCCTGCACGAGTAAATGAGCGTTTGATGGCCTTGACTTTGGATGCGAAAATGACCGACCATCCGATGATAAAAAATGCCAAAACGCTCAAAAAACAAGCCAATGAATACAAAAATATGGCTCATAAATACAAAAAGAATTTTGGAAAATCTGAACGTGACCAACGCAAAGCTCTGTTTGATGAAGCCCACAAAATAATGAACGAAGTGGCAAATACTGAACAGTATATCATCGATGATTTGGTTTCGAAAGCTCAGGTAATAACGGCAACTTTAGTAGGCTCAAATCATTATACGGTGCGAAACGTAAAATTTCATACCGTAGTAATCGATGAAGCTGGGCAAGCCTTAGAACCCGCCTGTTGGATTCCAATTCTGAAAGCACAAAAAGTAGTTTTAGCAGGCGACCATTGCCAATTATCACCAACAATTAAAAGCCCCCTTACCCCCAGAGGGGGAATTTTAAACGAGACTAACTCCCCCTTTGGGGGTTGGGGGGCTGGACTTTCACTAACTTTGCTAGAAAAATGTGTGGAACTCCACCCGGAAGCGGTTACTCTTCTTGAAGAACAATATCGCATGAATGAGCAAATTATGGCACATTCGTCAAAGATTTTCTACCAAAATAAGTTAAAAGCCCATCATTCGGTAGCTAAACATTTACTTTTTCCAGAAGACTCGCCTCTGGCATTTGTTGATACTGCTGGTTGTAGTTTTGATGAAAAACTTGAAGGTACAAGCTCAACCAACCCCGACGAAGCAGCTTTTTTAGTAAAACATTTGAGCGGTTTTGTAGAAGAATTAAAGAAAAAATTTAGCCCTGATAATTTTCCAAGTATTGCCATAGTTTCACCTTACAAACAGCAGATTACGATTCTAAAAGAGCAAATCGAACATTCTCCCGAATTACAAGAAGTTTCGGTTCATATTTCAGTCAATACGATTGATAGTTTTCAAGGGCAGGAACGAGATATCGTTTACATTAGTCTAACAAGAAGCAATGCCGAAGGTGCAATAGGCTTTTTATCGGATATTCGCCGCATGAATGTGGCGATGACTCGTGCGAGAAAAAAGCTAGTAGTCATTGGTGATAGTGCTACGTTGGCAAGTTCAGGTTTCTATGAAGAATTTATCAATTATACCCAAGGGATTGGAGCTTATCAAAGTGCTTGGGAGTTCCTAAATTAATTATGAATGATAGAATGAGTGAATGAAAGAATAAAAATATTCACAGAGAGTCGGTCGCTCACTCTATCATTCACTCATTCAAAATTGTATTTATTCCCCTACGGGCTTTCTATACGCCTCAAAAGGTATTTTCAGCAAATTAGCTAAACGTGAATTTTCTTCAGGTTTCATGTGAGTATCAATTCCATAGATGATTTTATCACGGTCGAGGGTCATGTATGTACCAAAAATCCTATCCCAAATCGAAAAGATATTACCGAAATTTGAATCAGTATAAGGCAGCACATAATGGTGGTGTACTTTGTGCATATCTGGTGAAACTATCACCCAACTAATAGCATTATCAAGCCATTTTGGAATCACGATATTGGCGTGATTAAACTGTGATAACAATACCGAAATCGCTTGATACATAAAAACCATCCACATGGGAGCTCCAGCAATCACGATTCCAGCCGTTGTGAAAATAAAACGAAATACGCTTTCTCCTGGGTGGTGGCGATTAGCCGAAGTTGTATCAACGTTAGTATCTGAATGATGAATTAAATGAAATTTCCACATCCATATTACTTTATGCTCTGTCCAATGCACAAACCATGCTCCAATCAAATCGAGCAAAAGCAAACCAATAATCGTATAAGCCCAAAGTGGCATTTCGGGTAGCCATTGTAAGATTCCAAAATTATTATTTACCGTCCATTCGGCCGATTTTAATAATATAAATGCCAAAGCAAAATTGATAATAATTGATGTAATCGTAAAGAAGATATTGACTCCTGCATGCTTAATTTTATTATACTTGAAATTAAACAACGGCACTGCATATTCTGCCATCCAAAAGAAAGCTATACCACCAATCAGAATAGCACTTCGGTGCGTTGATGGAATTGTGGCGAAATATTCTACTATTTGTTTCATAATGATTATGAGGGTTTTAGTTTGTAACCTTAAAAATAGTACAAATGTTTCAAAACACAATACAGTCAACTATTATTGCTTCATTATTTTAAATACACTCACTCGGCGTTGTTTATCTGCTATTTTCAAGAAATAAACGCCAGTTGAACGCTTCGAAAAATCACTGTTAAGCTGTTGTCTAACGCTATCCCAAGTGCCGTTACCTTTAAAAACCATAAACCCTTGTGCATTAGAAAGGCTTATATATAACAACTGCTTACTTAAGGTCTCGTCTAAATCAATGTCAATCACATCAACAGTTGGATTCGGGAAAACCCTTGCATTTATCCCTAATGTTGGTTCGATAGCAGTTGGCGATGGGATAAACTGAAAACGTGCAAAAACAGGCAGGTGATCAGAAGTAGTCGTTGTATAGTTTTTCAAGAAAGTGAAAGGCAATGCCACTCCTACTGAGCTACTCAAATAACTATTTTTCAGTTCATTAGAAATCAGAATATGGTCAATTACATTTTCTTGTGAAACATACGTACGATAGCCATCATCGCTCAAAGTCTTGGTTAATGCCTGCCAACGTTCGGCATCATCAACATATTTTTTATAGCTTGATTCTTTGGTAGAAGTAATCACCGAAACAGTTTCATCAACATCATCATTAAAATCGCCCGCAATTATGATATTTTCTTTAGGAAACTGAGAATCTAAACTATCTTTTAATACCTCAACATCATATTTTCTTTGACGATACTGTAATTCTCGATCGGCTTCTGTGCCAGTAGTTCCACCTGTATTTGCACGTGCATGAATACCTACGATATGCAAGCGTTGTTTTATCCCATCAACCGTAACATCGGCTACCATCAAAAATGGCAAACGACCACTCGCCCAAAAACGTGCTGGGTCTGATGGATAGTTAGGCAAGCTTATAGCTCCTTTCAATAAAGGTCTTGTAGAAATATTTTTCACAATATCTGTTTTGTAAATAAAACATACTCTCTGAGCATCATCGGCTACGCCTCCCGCCGAAATTGCCGACGAACAAACGCCTTCATAGCCTTTCATTTTAGTAAGCAAATTCTTAAATGCCGTTGGATTCGATACTTCCTCCAAGAAATACAGGTCAGATTTAAGCGAATCTAATACTTGCAAAACATTCGTTTGCTGTAAAGCCTCATCCGAAGGGCCATTGGCTGCATTTCCGAACCAATTAATATTCCATGCAGTTACATCAAAGGACTTATCGGCCAAAATACTTGAAACCGTACTTTGCGGTTTTCCTGTACCTGGAATGTCAACCTGCGAACGAGGATAAATCTGATAGCCATCATTAAAACGCCCAACCACGCCCGAAATCGTAAAAGTCGCTTGTGGTTTTGTACGACCATCAATGTCAGTACCTTCCCAAACCCTTAAAGTAGCATTAGCAGTACCTTCTGCAATCATATAATTGGTATTGGGTAGAAAAACAAATTTCTTATCCGTAAAACTTACATCCTTCACCGAAATCAAGTTGCCTTCATTAGCAGACATTTGACTGGCTGTAATAGTTTTGGGTGTAATAACCTTATTATTTGTTCCGATTTTTGTAAACTCCGAACTTTGCAGATAAAGCTGTTTACTGATATTTAATAATTTCCCGAAAACTTGCAGCGAATCACCGACAGCGACCGTAGCCGAAACACCTCCAATTGGAATACCACCCGTAGCATCTTGGATATAAACCAAATTATTAATTTCACCAGCCGAAGTTACTCGTCCAGCAATTTTAACTGATGTTTGCTCGGCCAAAGTTTTTACTTTACCAATCGTCTGAATCTCGTTAGCTGGTGGGTTTACAATTAATTCTATCGCCACAGCAGGATTACTTTGAAGTTCCTTTAGGTCTAATCTAAATATTAAATTTGTAGTAATACTACTTGCCTGGGCTTTGGCAATACGCATAAAAACTTTTCCATTATCGACCACTCCACTCTTTTCAAGTGAATAGGCTATCAAGCCAATTGTCGATGTCGAGAAATCCTTCTTTGTTGAAAACTGCAAGCCATTGCCCACAATCTCAAAAAGATTGCCAATCAGGTTACTGCCCGAAAACACTATCGAATCAACCACAGTCACACTCGTAATTTGCTTCGGGGCTTTGATAACCGTAATATTTGGACTATCATTTCTAGCAAATAATTCTTCCCATTTAGTTGCCACCACGATGCCGTCAATTTTTACGGTTGGAGCATTTGCGGCTGTTCCTTGACGCAAGGCAATCGTACCCATATCGCTATCTGTATCAGCCTCCGTAGCTGGAGTTACCGAAATTGCAGTTGTTGGTTCTTTTTCAGCTACAGTTGGATTTACATATAAAACCACCTCATCATCAGTTGTGCTCCCGCTTTTGAGTGTATATTTCATTACAAAAAGATACGTTTTATTCAATTCATAAACTGTAGCCGCATAATTAGGTATATTACCCGCCTTCGTAACTCCTACTTGAAAACCTATACCGCTTTTTTTCGCAAAGACTTTTCCTCTAAAAATTGTACTCAGCGTTGTAGGCCCAAGGTGCAAAAAATAATCACCAGCATCTTGTACGGCCGAAAAGTTTGCCAAGAAAGCTACATAAACATTGCCATTTTTTACTGAAGGAAAATTTCGATTGATATCTTCTCCCGAAGTTATCAAACTGGCTGCTCCGCCAGTGGTTGTTAAACCCGAATAAGCCAAGCCATCTACCACTTTTATGACATTTGTACCTGCCCCACTGTGAGCAGTCCAGCCATTTGCAGTCAGTGAAGCTCCGGTACTATATTTGAAGTCCTCGTTAAATAATTGTGCTAATAATGACGTTGAAATAAAGGCAAGTGAAAACGTAAGAAGAGTTTTTAGCATAATTTTTGAAGTTTTTATTTCAAATATCGGCTTTTCTAATATATTTATTACATTATCATATCAAAAAGAATATTTTTTTAGACAATAGTCTAATTTTAATTATATTTATTCTTTTCTTTGTACTAAAAATATTGCTACATGAAAAAGTGTATTTTCCTTGACCGAGACGGAGTACTAAACGAAGAACAACACGACTACGTAAGTCGAAAACAAGATTTTTTGATTAGAGAAGGGGTAGCCGAAGGACTATCTTTGCTCAAAAAAGCGGGTTATATGCTTATTGTTGTGACCAATCAGGCCGGGATTTCTAAAGGACTTTATACTGAGAGTCTTGTAAGAGATTTCCATGAAATTTTGCAATATGAATGTGGCGACATTATTGACGACTTGTATTTTTCAAAGCATCACCCAAATTATACCTCCAACTCGCTCCTACGTAAACCCGATTCTCTGATGCTCGAAAAGGCAATGGCAAAATACGAAATCGACTCCACCCAATCATATATGATTGGCGATGCAGAACGTGATGTAATAGCAGGTAAAAAAGCTGGTGTGAAAACAATTCACATTACCGGAGGAAAAGAATCAACTGATTTAGCCGACTGGCAATTTGGCAGTCTGCTCGAAGCATCTCGATTTATAACGAAGATTGTATAAAATTAGATTAGTTTTAATTCTTGAATAATTGCCTTTAACGACTCAATTTCCTGTTTTCTAATTTCAATTATTTCATTCTTACTTTGAATAATTTCATCTTTACACAACAAGAGTTTCTGAAATAAATCACGAGCATCCATATTTATTTCAAAACCAAGAACAGAATAATCATTATTTTTCTGTTCTTGGTTATTCATTATTTTAACAACAGTTCCTTCTGGTATTAATTCGGTAACATCTACCTTAAATAATTCTGCAAGTTTTGGAAGATACTCAATTTTAAAAGTAGTTAAATCACTTTCCCATTGACTATATGTACTTTGTGAAATTTGTAATTGATCTGCAATTTCTTGCTGAGAAAATTTATTTATTTCTCTATTTTTTCGAAGTTTTGTGCCGTATGTCATTTTAATGTTACTTAGAATTGTAGACGCTAAATAATAGTTTGTAATAGTAATAATATTTATCGGAAAAAC
>CAMAQF010000131.1 GCA_945860265.1 Emticicia agri
CAAAAATGTTGAATGGAAGCTATTAAGCCATAAAAACCACTCATATTCCGCATGTCTGATTGTTTCAATCATATTATAAATATCCTAAAACTCCTCTTACATCATTGATTGTCATTTCAGCAATTTCTCTGGCTTTGGCCTCACCATGCCTCAATTTAGCTTCTAAAGCCTCTTCATTGGCCATGTAATAATTAAAAATTTCTCTTTCTTTTTCAAATTTCTTCCACAAAACCTCAAACAATGCCTGTTTGGCATGACCATAACCAAAACCGCCTGCCAAATATTGCTGACGCATTTCTTCGATCTCGCTTGATTCGGCAACCAGCGAAAATAATTTAAAAGTGACGTCAGAATCTGGATTTTTAGGTTCCTCAAGTGTTGTACTATCTGAAATTATAGATTTTATGGCCTTCAATAAAGGTTTTTCGGCTAAGAAAATATTGATGTAATTATTATAAGATTTACTCATTTTCGTTCCATCAGTCCCTGGAATAACCATAACTGATTCATCAATTAATGGCTCTGGTAAAGTTAGAACTTCACCATAAGTCCGATTAAAGATGGAAGCAATGTCTTTCGACATTTCTAGATGCTGACGTTGGTCTTTTCCAACAGGAACAAAATTAGCTCCATAAAGAACAATATCGGCCGCTTGTAAAACAGGATAAGTAAAAAGTCCAGCGTTTACATCTGAAAGGCGGTCAGATTTGTCTTTGAATGAATGAGCATTTGCCAGCATCGGAAAAGGCGTTTGGCAATTTAGGTACCACATTAGTTCGGTATGATAACCAGCCAAACGAGACTGACGATAAAAGAAATTCTTTTCGGCATCAAAGCCACAAGCCAACCACGCAGCCGCAACCGAACGTGTATTTTCTTGCATAACTTTTGCATCTTTGATGGTGGTCATCGAGTGTATATCTGCTATAAAAAGAAAAGATTCGTTCTGAGGATTTTGTGATAATTTAATGGCAGGCAAAATCGCTCCAAGTATATTTCCGAGATGCGGAACACCGCTCGCTTGAATGCCTGTTAAAATTCTTGCCATAATTTTTGAAATTAAATAAAATATTGTAATTTTAAACAAAAATAGATAAAATTACCAATGCTTACCCATCATTCACATCAATTTTTAAAAAACTTAGAGCTAAATAATAATCGAGAGTGGTTTCATGCTAATAAAAAGGATTATGACCAAGTAAAAGAAGATTTTGAGAATTTATGTCAGATGGTTCTTGCCGAAATTGTAAATTTTCAAGAAAATTTATTGAATACTTCAGTAAAAAGTTGTATTTTTCGCATTAATAGAGATGTAAGGTTTTCGGTCGACAAGTCACCCTACAAAAATCATTTAGCAGCGGCATTTGGCCCAGGTGGAAGAAAATCAGGTAAAGTTGATTTTTATTTGCATATTCAACACAACGAGAAATCATTTTTAGGTGGTGGAATGTGGTTTCCGACAAGCACTCAAATAACAAGTTTTCGACAGGAAATTGATTATAGCCCTAATCGATTGAAAAATATTATTGAGGAAAAAAAATTCAAAAGTTATTATAACGAAATTCATGGAGAAAAATTAAAAAAAACGCCTAAAGGATATTCCGCTGAGCATCCTGATATAGAATTGTTGAAATATAAAGAACTTTTTTTTATTCACAGATTTACTGACGAAGAAACTTTAAACAAAACTTTTGTGTCAGAGGTCGTATATGGCTGTAGAATATTAAAACCGTACCTTGAATATTTAAATAATTTATTTTTTATTGAAGTAAATTAAACCTTAAACGTAAACGATTGTCAATAATACAAACCCTAATCATAAATTATGACTCAGTTTTACTCTCCAACAGCCATTCAAGGTGGAATCGACGAGTATAAGGGCGAATGGAAAACCGCTCAAATTAGTCATTTACTGAAACGTACAATGTTTGGTGCAAACCCTGACGACATTGCCTATTTTCAGAAAAAGACAGTAAGCCAAACAATTGATGAACTTTTGGCTACCCCAACTCCAGTTGAACCACCCCTTAATTACTACGATACAGTTGACTATAAAGACCCACAAGGCATTAAATTTGGTGAAACTTGGGTCAATGCAATTTATGGCGATGGAACTGTAAACTCACGTAGAAGAGCTTCCTATAAATATTGGTGGGCTATTCAAATGGCGACACAAAAACGTAATATCAATGAGAAAATGGTGCTATTTTGGCATAATCATTTTTCCACTGAAATCAATGATGTAGATGATGCTCGCTTTGTGTATATTTACAATACAGTACTCAGGAAAAATGCGTTGGGTAATTTTAAGGATTTTGTTAGACAAATTACCCTTGACCCTGCAATGCTTCGCTACTTGAATGGCAGATTAAACACTAAAAATGCCCCAGATGAAAATTATGGCCGTGAATTGCAAGAACTTTTCACACTTGGTAAAGGCAGTGGCTCAAAATATACCGAAGACGATGTAAAGGCCGCCGCTCGTGTTCTAACTGGTTTTAATATTAATAATGACAGAATTGTTTATACTTTTAATGTTAATAACCATGACACTACCGATAAAAAATTCTCAGCTTTTTATAATAATACTGTCATAAAAGGAACGAATACAGCAGCAGGTGCAGAAAAAGAATTGGATGATTTGCTTTCAATGATTTTTGCGGTTGAAGAAGTAAGTTATTATATTTGTCGAAAACTCTACCAGTTTTTTGTCTATTATGACATCACTCCTACCGTAGAAAAGGATATTATTGAACCTTTGGCAAAGATTTTTAGAAATAATAAATATGAAATTAAACCTGTATTGGCGGCTCTCCTCAAAAGTCAGCATTTTTACGATGCCAATGTATACGGGTCGATGATAAAAAGCCCACTTGATTTGGTAATCGGAACTCTCCGAGAATTTAATGTTACATTTCCTTCACCAAAAGATTTTTTGCAAGAATATTATAATCTATTTGGAGAAATGGCTCGACAAGGTCAAATCATGCAGCAAGATATCGGCGACCCTCCAAATGTGGCAGGTTGGCCAGCTTATTATCAAGCTCCGATGTTTTATGGAATTTGGGTAAACTCAGATACATACCCTAAACGTAATCAATACACTGATACATTTATAAATTCAGGATTTACCAAAAACAATAAGAAAATCCAGCTTGATGTAGTGGCTTTTGCAAAAAAAATGCCTACACCCAATGAACCAAATAAATTAATTAGTGACTCGCTCGAAATTTTATATAAAATACCTGTTACAACGGAACTTGTACAGCAATTGAAAAAAGATATACTTTTGAGCGGGCAATCTACAGATTATTACTGGACAGAACTTTGGGATACGATGATTAGTAAACCAAATGACACTAATACACTCAATATGGTGACGACTCGCCTTCGGAGTTTATATAAATACTTGATGGCTTTACCTGAGTACCAATTGAGTTAAGCAACCTGCAAATAAAACAACCCTTTAAACATACATTGGGATTCTATGAAACGTAGAGATTTTATACAAAATACATTTGCAGGTGTTGTTATGCCTGCTTTATTGAATGGACTTTCGTTCAAAGCCTTTGGAAATGTAGATGATGCCGCTCTTGGCGATGAAAACATACTCGTTGTTGTGCAATTGTCAGGAGGAAACGATGGCTTAAATACAGTCATTCCGATTGATAAATATGGACTTTATCAGAATGCAAGAACAAATATTGCTATACCAAAAGAAAAACTTTTGACCATTCCTCAAACCGATACACTCGGCCTAAATCCAGGAATGACATCTTTTCAGACAATGTTTAAAGAAGGAAAAGCGGCATTGATACAGAGTGTTGGGTATCCGAATCCAAATTTCTCTCATTTTAGAGCTACTGATATTTGGAATACTGCCTCTGACTCAAACATTTTTGTAAATAATGGTTGGACTGGAAGGTATTTAGCTGTTGATAATCCTAGTTTTCCGACGGGATATCCAAATACAAAATATCCAGACCCATTAGCAATTCAGATTGGCTCGGTGGTAAACACAGCTTTACAAGGGCCAATTCAATCAATGGGAATGGCTATTTCAAATCCATCAAGTTTTTATAATCTAATTTCGAACAAAGTAGAGTCAACGCCCAATACGTTGGCAGGAAAAGAGTTGAAGTATTTGCGAGAAGTGGCAACTCAGACAAATCTTTATGCTAATACGATTAAATCGGCGGCTGGGAAAGTTACTAAGCAAGCAATATATCCAAATACAGGATTGGCAAATCAACTTAAAATTGTAGCTCAGTTGATTGGGGGAGGTTTAAAAACAAAGGTATATTATGTTAGTATGGGAGGATTTGATACTCATAGTGCTCAAGTAAATACAAGTGATACTGCAACTGGCTCACATACTAATCTTTGGAAAACCGTGAGTGATGCAATCAAGTCTTTTTCTGATGATTTGTCTGGATTAGGCGTTTCGAAAAAAGTATTGGGCTTAACTTACTCAGAATTTGGACGAAGAGTAAAATCTAATGCTAGTGTTGGAACAGACCACGGTGCTGCCGCTCCAATGTTTATGTTTGGTGATTTAGTAAACCCAATTGTGCTTGGTAAATCTCCAGATATTGCGGCTTCGCCAACTACCAACGATAACGTCACAATGCAATACGATTTTCGTTCGGTTTATGCATCGATCCTTACTCAATGGTTTTGTCTAGACCAGTCTTATGTGGATGATGTATTATTAAAAGATTTTCAGCCTTTGCCGCTAGTTCAAGTGCAAGCCTGTGGTAAAATAACTGCTAATGAACCGATTACGTTAACCGAAGATCTTATAGGTAATTACCCAAATCCATTTTCTGATTCAACAACGCTGACTTTTACTACAAAAGGTGGACATACTATGATTCAGATTTTTGATAATATTGGGCGAGTGATTTCTGTGCCAGTTGATGGTGAATATGATGCTGGAAGACACGAAGTTGTGGTTGACACAAGGGATTTTAATAGCGGGATGTATTTTGCTCGCTTGCAAAATGGAGAAATACAACAGGTGAGACGAATGGTTAAATAATATAAAAAGAGACGTTGCTTTAATTTCAAAATGGCAACGTCTCTATTAAATCATTATTCGATACAACTTAAAATAACTTCACAAGAAAATCTTATTTGATCTTCAGTAATGACCAAAGGTGGTGCAATTCTCATTGAATTATCACAATATAAGAACCAATCTGTAATTACACCTTTTTCGATGGCACGGTCGATGATTGGTTTTAAAACCTCAAAACTTTCAAATTCTACAGCTAACATCAAGCCTTTTCCCCTTACCTCTATAATTTTTGGATGAACCAACAATTTTTTAAATAATTCAGATTTCTGTTCAATGAAATTACAATCTGTCGAACGACATTTTGAATGAATACATCCAGACTTACAATTTTTGGGGTCATACAGCATGTTTTCATCAAAAATTGCATTTAATGTTGCCAAAGATGCAGCACAACTAACTGGATGCCCACCAAATGTTGTAATATGCCCTAAGATTGGATTATCTTTAAAAACGCCCATAATTTCGTGTGTAGCTATAAATGCACCGATTGGCATTCCTCCGCCCATTCCTTTGGCACAAAGCAAAATATCGGGTTTGACATCATAATGTTCAAAAGCCCAAAACTTACCCGTTCGCCCAAAACCCGACTGAATTTCATCAAAAACTAACAAAGCTCCAACCTCATCACAACGAATTCGAAGTGCTTTCATATACCCATAATCAGCCTCACGAACGCCTGATTCTCCTCCTATTGGTTCGAAGAAAACTGCGGAAGTTTTGTTGGTTATTTTTTCTAAATCAGTAAAATTATTTCTTTCTATTTTATCAATAGAAGAAAGTAATGGTCGAAAATTACGTTTAAATTGCTCTTCACCAAGCGATAATGCACCTTGTGTTGAGCCATGATAAGCTTTTGTGCATGCAACAATATTTGTACGTCGAGTATAACGTTTTGCCAATTTCATTGCACCTTCGACTGCTTCTGTACCCGAATTTGTGAAATACACATTATCTAAACCTGTGCCTTTCAAAGTCTTACACAAAGCTTCAGCCAAAAGTACTTGTGGCGACTGCACATATTCGCCATAAACCATCAAATGCAAATAGCTATCAACTTGATTTTTAATGGCCTCCACAACCTTTGGGTGTCTATGACCAACATTACTCACGGCGATACCAGAAATTAAATCTATGTATTTTTTTGTGTTGCTGTATAAATAAACCCCCTCAGCCTCTTGAATTTCAAGGGCAAGCGGAAAATCGGAAGTTTGAGCGATGTTTTGAAGAAAAAGTTGACGATTTGTCATAAAATCAATGCTATTTTTTTTACAAAGTTGGCATAAAAAAAACTCGCAAGCAAAGCACACGAGTTTTAAGTACTAACCTATTATTTATGAGTCATTAATTACTCCAAAACTAAAATTCACATACATTCATTCTCCACTTCCAATCAAAAAAATAAATGAAAAATGCAATTAGTCTATAATTTATTTACAATCATTAATTATTTACCTCACGAAAATAAGAGATAAAATTTAAGCATTTATGCACATGAGACAAAATGCCAAAATTATGCGACTATACTTATTTACTACCAATTCTACGTAATAGTTCATCAGAAAACTGTTCACTTACAGGTATCAGATGGGTTCCAATACTTATCTTAAGGTTTCTGATAGATTCAATTTTATTCAAAGAAACAATGTAGGATTTGTGCACTCGCATGAATGGCATAGTCGCAAATTTCTCTTCGACACTCTTCATGGTCATGCGGGTAATTACTGGCCGAGGTTGAGTGCTTACATAAATTTTTATGTAATCTTTCAATCCTTCAATGTACAAAATATCAGCATATTTGATTTTTACTAAAGAATATTCAGCATTGACAAAGAAATGTTCTTCTTGTAAAACTTTTGGTATTTGAGCATTTTCTTTTAATGAAAATAACTCATTCGCTCGGTTACAGGCTTTCAAAAAACGCTCAAAAGAAACTGGTTTGAGCAAATAATCAATCACATTAAGGTCGAAACCATCGAGTGCAAATTGGTCGTAGGCTGTTATGAAAATTACCATTGGCTTTGACACCATACTCTTCACAAACTGAACGCCAGTAATGCCGGGCATCTGAATATCCAAGAAAATTAAATCAACATTTCTGTATTCGGCTTTTTCTTTCTGAATAAGGTCAATCGCTTCAAAAGCATTTTTGCACCTTCCAACAAATTCAAGGTAAGGCACTTGATTGATATTATCTTCTAATAAATCAAGGGCTAAAGGTTCATCATCAACCGCAATACAACGCATATCTATAAAAGCGAAACCGCTCGTTTTGATTAATAATAGGTATTTATGCTTTAAAATGTAATTTCTATAGCAAATTGTTTGAAATTTAGTTTCAAATCGGTAATGTAAATATTTTCGGACTCACTTACATTCAAAACATATTGATTCGGATAAAGTAATTCTAAACGACGCTTCACATTATTTAAGCCAATACCAGAAGCAACATCTTTTGTCTCTTTCTTATCGGCACTAAATTTATTTGACACTTTAAATCTTAACTCATCATCAGTTGTTTCCAACTCGACTTTTATAAAAGGATCTTCAATCATGCCAATACCATGTTTAAACGCATTTTCAACGAAAGGAATCAATAACATTGGCTCAATACTTTTACTGGAATCGGTTGATTTTACAACAAAATCGATGTTTACATATTCACCGAATCTAACTTTTTGAAGGTCGATATAATTTGAGAGATATTTAATTTCATTTTCGAGTGATATACGTTTATCATCCTTTTCATAAAGCATATATCTAAGTAAATCAGCC
>CAMAQF010000132.1 GCA_945860265.1 Emticicia agri
AGCGGCAGTTTCACGAGCTGAGCTGCGTCCACCACCTCGATAATCACGATTGCCGTATTTGGCTGTGTATGTATAATCGGCGTGTGAAGGTCGAAACTGCGAAGCAATATGGCTATAATCTTTAGAGCGTTGATCTTCGTTCGGAATAACCATTGCGATCGGCGTTCCAGTTGTTTTTCCTTTAAAAACACCTGAAAGAACTTGAAATTCATCAGATTCTTTGCGTTGGGTAGTGATTCTTGACTGACCAGGTTTGCGTCTGTCAAGTTCGTTTTGAATGAAATTTTCATCAAATTCAACTCCTGCTGGGCAACCATCAACTATTACTCCGATTGCCTTTCCGTGAGATTCGCCGAAAGTCGATATTTTAAAGATTTTTCCGTAAGTGCTACTCATGTATTAATTATCAATTATTAATTATCAATCAGACTTTTACTTTTTAGCCAGCGAAGTTCGGTTCGCACCATGATTATTCATTATTGGCTTTTTTCTTTCTACCCCAACTAAATAAATACAAACTTCCTATTAACATACAGATTATCAACAAATTAGAAATGTTTTTCAGCACTTCTTGATAATTTGTTTCAGTTCGTGAAGTATCAAGTTTATCAATTCCTGCAAAAATATCGTTGGAGGCATCTGAATCTTTCTCAGCAATGGTTTTACCCAAAACCTTTAGTTTTAGTGCTGACTTAAGCGTATCATACTGTTCTTTTTTTGTATTAAAAAACACCCAAAAAAAATATTTGTCGAATTGATATTGGCCAGAATCTTTAGGTAAAATTCGGTATCTGAAAAGTTTTTCACTACTTGGTTGACCATTTGGATTGTTTTCTTTGATTTCTGGTGGATAAAAATCAAAAAAACTATCATCTGTGGGAGAAGTGACATTGACGGTTGAAAAATTCCCATCGCCTACAATCTTAAATGAATAGCTAAAACTTTTACCTGTATTGATTTTTCGGGTTTCTATTTGTTCGACCAAACTAAAATTACCTGCCGAAACCTTGTCTTTGAGTGGATGATCGGGTAAGTCTAAAACCGAAATTGTTTTTGGAATATCTATAAAAATAATATTTTCTTTCTCATTTTTGATAGTTTGAACCATTCTTAATTCAACCGCAGGAATATAGATGGATTTATTGTTTAGCGGGAAATAAATCGCCTCAAAAAATTGATATGAAAGGTATTTTTTGCCGTTTATAATTGTCGGAACACCTTTCAAGTCTGAAATTAACATTCGTTGTTCTAAACAATCAGGTGATTTTATTTTCTTAGCAATAGCATCAACTTGAGCATTTAAATCATCAGCAAAATCCATCTTAATGGTATTGCTTTCTGAGACATAAAATGCCAACGAAATTCTGAAACCTTCTCCTACATAAACTTTATTTTTACTAACATTCATAGCCAAAAAAGCATTATTTTTGGCTTTTTCTAGAGAAATTGTCTCATTTGTCTCCTCAGGATTGTCTTCTGGCGAATTGACAATTAGATTGATAGATTCGTTGGTGTAATTCTTATTATTAACAGTTAGAATAAAACTAGGAATTTTGAAATTACCTTCTTTTGTGGGTGTGTAGATTTGAGTAATTGTATAGCCAAGTGGATTTTTGGAAAAAACCTTCTGTTTTGCACCTTTAGAAAAATTTGGAAATTCCGGAAAAGTACTTATGTCCGATTTATCAGTATTTCTGATGATAACTTTGATCGTAAAGTTTTCATCCAGCAAAATATTTTTTTTACTCAGTTCTATTTTAACATCTTCTTGAGCCAAAGCAATATTGGCAACAAAAAAGAGTAAAAAAATATAGAAAATATGTATCTTTAAGCAGTTCATTTTACAAAAATAACCACTATTCTCTTTGTTTACTATGATTTCCTCGATTTTTAAGAAAAAAGCCCATTTACTTTTACTTTTCCTGAGTATGAATTCTTTAAATGCACAATGGATAAAACAGGAGTCAGGAACAGATGCTTCGTTTAGGTCAATTCATGCCATCGGCAAAAAAGTTGTGTGGGCAGGCGGGAGCAAAGGCACCGTTCTGAGAACAATTAATGCAGGTATATCATGGGAGGTGTTGAAGGTAAACGGTGCCGAAAAGCTGGATTTTAGAGATATTTATGGTGTGAGTGAAAAAGTTGCTTTTATCATGAGTGCTGGTTTGGCAGAAGAGGGTGCAGCAAAGATTTTCAAAACAACCAATGCTGGGAATACTTGGCAAGTGGTGCTGGATCATAAAGCTAAAGGTGTGTTTTTTGATTCAATTGATTTTTGGAATGAAAATGAAGGAATTTTGATTGGTGACCCAATTGATGATAAACCATTTATTTTACGCACACTTGATGCAGGAATAACTTGGCAAAGAATTGAAAATGAAAAATTACCACCCGTGTTGCAAGGCGAGGCTTCATTTGCATCAAGCGGCTCTTGCATAGCTGTTCAAGCCAATGGGAAAGCATGGTTTAATACTCAAAGCAGGATTTTCTTTACACCCGATAAAGGTGAAACTTGGCAGGTTTACCAAACTCCTTTCAAAAAAGGACAGACCGCTGGTATTTTTGGACTGCATTTTTGGAACGATAAACAAGGAATTGCCGTAGGTGGCGACTATAAAAACGATAAAGAAAAGGTCGAAAATGTGGCGATTACACAAGATGGAGGAAAAAATTGGGAGTTTTTGACATCCGCCAAACCCGATGGCCTAAAAGAAGCAGGATGGAGATTACCCAATAAAAGCCTTTTACTAGTCGGAACTTCTGGTACGAGCATTTTAGAAAAAAATAAAACTGAATGGAAAGTAATTGATACGGAATCGTTTCATGCAATTTCGTGCTTCAAAGATGACTGTTGGGCAATCGGTGCAAAAGGAAATTTAGCAAAATGGGGGAAGTGAAACAGTCAACCGTCCACAGTTGACAGTCGATAAAAAACTATTGACTGTGGACGATTGACTGCGGACTTTTATTTTGCTCTTTCGTCAAGCTTGAGTTGAATGAAGTAAGATACTAATAATCCTGCTCCGCCGAAAATCATAATTAAAGCAGGGTAAAGTGCTTCATTATCTTGTTTTACGCTTGCAATCATATTTGCTATAAATATACCGAGTCCCACACCTACAAATAGACATCCCCAGCGAAGTGCCGATACTGGATTTACATTTGCACGCTGTTTTTGAGGTAAAGTCATGCCTTTTTCAATCATTGCCATTTTCTCGTCGTTATCAAACTTTCTTAAGATAATCATTAATCCGACAAAGCCTAATATAGCTGTAATAGGAATCGACATTGCTACAATTGCTGCTCTTGGGTCCATAATCTTGTGTATGTTTTAAAGTATTGAAATTTATTTTTGCTGATAGGATGCAGGTTTTTGGGTGGAGGTTACACGTTTTGGAATTACGAATTACGAATTACAAATTACGATTTTTTTAAAATGCTTATAGTTAATACTTTAATGATAGTTAAAACAGTTTTTTATAAAATATTTTTGATAAAAGACTGTAAACTGTTTACTGTAAACTTTTTAGCTGTAACCTTTTTTAAACTATCTGCATCCAATTGACGTGAATGATAATCAGAAAGATATAAACATACTCAATCGTATTCGGTCTGGCGATAAATCGGCATATAAAGAGCTAATTAATCGCCATAAAGATTATGCCTTTACGGTTGCATTCCGAATTCTAAATAACCAAGAAGATGCCGAAGAAGTAGCTCAAGATGCTTTTATGCAAGTTTTTGGCGCTTTAAAATCATTTAATGCTGAATCTAAATTTACAACTTGGTTTTATCGAATTGTTTTTAACGCGGCTTTGATGCAGAAACGCAAAAATAAAGTTGAGTCGGTTGAAATAGATTCTTCTTCAGAGGCATTTCAGGTAAGCCATTCGAGCGATTCGGCGGTAGATTTACAAAAAAATGAACGCAAAAATGCCATTCAAAAAGCCTTACAAAATCTTTCAGCCGACGATACCGCAATGATAACTTTGTTTTATTTAAAAGAATTATCCTTGGAAGAAATATCTGAAATTACGAAAATAAGTGCTGAAACCGCCAAAGTAAAAATCTACCGAGCCAGAAAACGCTTGGCCGAAGAAATGAAAAAAATGTTGAAAGATGAAGTGAAAAGTTTATTATGAAATCAATTTATTGTGGAGATGCTATTTTAACATTAAAAATAAAATGAACTTTGGTTTTTTTTCTAACACATTTCTTTGGTTATTACTTATAATTTTACCAAAAATAACATTTTCTCAATCAATCGACTTTACTATTCAAGATGTCAAATTTGAAAGTCAGGACGACACACTTGTTGGCTCAATTTTAAAGCCTAAAAAAACCTTTGCAGCAGTTGTAATTGTTCACGGGTCTGACCCTGTAAAAAGGGAAATGGAGTTCGCTAAACTTCTCGCCAAAGAAGGCATAACTGTATTTACGTATGATAAACGAGGGGTTGGAGAATCGGGTGGTGTTTATGTGGGACCATCAGTTGGTACCAATAATATTGACTCGACTAATCTCAATCTTTTGTCTCACGATGCAAGCACAGCAATAAATACATTACGCATCAATCTGGAAGACAAAAAAATACCAATTGGATAAATTGGATTTAGTCAAGCAGGTTGGATAATCCCTTTGACTGCTGAAAAAAATAAAGGTGTAAAATTTATGGTTATTTTTAGTGGGCCTGTTATCACTACTCTTGAACAGCTAAGATTTCAGTTTTACACGAATGGTAATGAAAATTTTTGGGACACCCATAAAGAATCAGATGCTCGTGAACATATTAAAAATGCCCCAGATAAGTATCAGTTTGTAGAAACAAATCCTCAGAAATAACTCAGTAAACTCACAATACCTGGACTTTGGATTTTTGGTGGGAAGGATATTCAGGTGCCTGTTGTACTATCAATGGAGAATTTAGAAAAGCTAAAAGCATCGGGGAAAAGATATGAATATAACTTGTTTCCTTTATTAGGTCATAATACAGCATTATCCGAATCACCTGAACCTGTAAAAACAGCAATTCAATGGATAAGCCATTTGGAAAAAGAGTAAGTTGAAATAGATTTTTTTAGTTTTAATGACTTTCAACAGCAAATAAAAACGAATAAACTTATGAAAATGCTAACCGACGAACAAATATTTGATATTTTGGATGGTTGTGCCTCAAAAGAGATTTTGACTCAGCACCAAAGTCTTTTGTCAAAATCGGCAGAATATAAAACATTTTTTGAAGATTTTGAAGCCATACATCTCAATTTGCTTGCCTTGCCAATTGAGAAACCTTCGGCACAATTTACCGAAAATCTTTTGGCAAATATCGCTTATGCTCCACTCAAGAAGAAATCTTTTATTAGCCAACTTACCTGGATATTTTTAGCTTTAATGTCTATATTTTTTCTGGCAACAATTAGCCTTGCCTTGTTTTATTTCTCGAATTCAAATTCTGCCATTGAAATACCGAAGGTCAATAATCTGAAAGTAATAAATACTTTCTCGACAGAAATCTTTGTGAAAGTCCTGATTTTGGTCAATTTGATAGTTTTACTTGCAATTTTCGATAAAAAAATACTCAAGCCTTACTTTCTGAATAAGAAAATTCGACTAAATTAAGTCCATCAAAAAGCTAAAACCATGTTTCTTAAAGCCCAGCGATTCGTAGAATTGGTGGGCTTTATCACGCCTAAGATTACTGGAAAGGCTCATTTTATAGCAACCTTTTTCTTTGGCATATTGTAGAGCAAACTCCATCATTAATTTTCCTATTCCTTTACCTTGCATTGCTGGCAAAACGCCCACATCTTCAACCACCGCCGATGGTGTGCCTAAATGTGCCATATTTTCCATGATGAGTAGTGCAAATGTTCCAACAATTTGTTGCTCATACTCCGCAACATAAACCTGATAATCAGGATATTGTTGTTGTTTCAAGAATATTTCTTGAGCCTTTTCAACTGTTATAACTTTTCCATTATCGAGAGCTTCGGCATAAATGTGAAGTATATTCTTTACATCATTGAGTGTCGCCTTACGAATAATTAAATCCATTTTAGTATTTTCAAACTTTTTTTGTAGATACTAAGTTATGTAATTTAGACTAATAAAACGACTTGTGATCAAGAGAAAAAGTGAAAATGTGTTAGTACTCAATCAAAAGTACGCAATCGAAGATTATTATTATGAGAATGGATTTCTGATTTTTACGAGTAAATACCACCTAAAACGTGGCTATTGTTGTAAAAATGGTTGTCGTCATTGTCCGTATAGTTATAAAAAAAATTAAGCTATACTTTTTCGTTTCCAAAAAAATATGTAATTTTGCACTCCGTTTTAGGAGAGTATTCATTTTTTCATAGAAAATATATAATAAGGCAATGGCAAAAGTTTGTCAAATCACTGGTAAGAAAACGCAAGTCGGTAACAATGTATCGCACGCTAATAATAAAACAAAGCGTAAGTTTTTTCCAAATTTAAAGACTAAAAGATTCTTTTTAGAATCAGAAGGTGTATGGGTTTCGTTGAAAGTTTCAATGTCAGCACTTCGCACTATCAACAAAAAAGGCTTAGAAGCTACAATAGTTGATGCAGCACGTAAAGGTACTTTAGCCTTATAATTCGCTAAGCCTTACAGAAAAGAATAAATAAAAAGCACGACTCATGAGGTCGTGCTTTTTTGTGTTGATTTCAGCTGTTTTCTGAGGAATTTCTTATATTTTTGAAAAGTAGTTAAGAATTAATAACAAAAGGCCTATCCAACGCCGTTCTAAGAACGACTTCCACAACGACTGAATAAAAATTCAGCCGAACAGCTGAGAACATTCGGGCGAACTGGGAGCCAACCGGGGTTGTGATTGCCGTTTAATAAATAAAATTATTTTGGAATGATTAGTTGTGGCTATTACGTAATTTTGAAAATTAGTCGCAGTTAGTGGCTTATATACCCGTTTTAAAACCGTTAAATATATGTATTGTGAAGAGTGTGGTGAAATAATAGCAGATAATGCAAAGTTCTGCTCCGTTCGGCTGAGTGTTAGAGAATGAAAGTTCGGCTGATTTTAAAACCGTAGTGGAGCTATCAGTCTTTGTGTCAGCCGTTATCTCAACGGCAGTAAACAAGGATTTTAAGTAAATCATCATTCATAAATAAAAAACATGCTACAAATCAACGAAGCAA
>CAMAQF010000133.1 GCA_945860265.1 Emticicia agri
AGACGAGTACGAAAATCATTATCAAATCCTTCAAGATTTTGATTTGATTCTCCACGTACGCTTACCCGACCAAAATGAGCTCCTATGACATAACAATCAAATGTAAAACGATTGCTCAGACGAAATTGGTGCCCAACCATTAAGCCAGCTGAAGCTGTTTTGAGTTTGGTATTAACAGGCAATTCGAGACGAACAGGTACACCTTTATAATCAATATCTACAAATACAGGCACATCGCCTTGAAAATAATTATATTTAGCAAAAATGGACAAATAAGTACCAATTGGAACATCTTTGCTTCCAAAATAAAATCTCATTTCGGGAGTAATATGAAACATAACAATCTTAGATTCTGCCTTTTTTACGTTATCAAAACTGATGTAATCTATTCGAGAATCTGCAAAATCAAAATATTTTTCTGAATTTTTTGCATAAGGAAATAAACTTTTCGGTCGATAACCTGCACCCAAAGCCAACGAAAAACGTTTACCAAAAACAGCTTCATATTGAACCGTAGCGGCACCCAATGCAGCAGCTGAAAGATTAACTTTCAGCACTTTACGCCTTTCTTCTTGAGCAAAAGAATGGATTGTTGTAAGGAAAAAACAGATAATTCCGAGACTTTTTTTCACAATTTAGGATATTTGTTAGGACAAGCTTTCTACTTATCATGTTGATATAACGAAATAAAAAACAGGTTGAAAACCTGTTCTACAGACATACATAACGAACTCAATTGACTTTTCTGATATTATTTTCAAATGCAGTTAAATGATCATCTGTAAAATCAAGGTGAGTAACAAATCTTACTAAATGCTTGCCAAACACTACACAACCTATATTTTGTTGACGCATCTTTGCCACAAAATCGTTTGCCAAAATAGTTTCTGACAATTCAAAAATCACAATATTTGTATCAATCGGATAAATATTTTTTACAAAAGGAAGGCCTTCCAAAACTTTACCAATTTGCTTGGCACGAGCGTGGTCTTCTCGCAAACGTTCGATATTATTATCTAAAGCATAAATTCCTGCAGCAGCCAAAAACCCTGCTTGTCGCCAGCCTCCGCCCATTACTTTACGTGAGCGACGAGCTTTTTTTATAAAATCTTTATTTCCCAAAAGTAAAGAACCAACAGGACAACCCAAACCTTTCGATAAGCAAATTGAGATAGAATCGAATAGTTTTCCGTAAATTTCTGCACTTTCATTGGTTTCTACTAAGGCATTAAATAACCTTGCTCCATCAAGATGCAGTGGCAAATTCTTTTCATCACAAACGGCCTTAATTTGCTCAATATCAGATAGTTGATAATAGCATCCTCCCCCCTTATTCATCGTATTTTCGAGCGAAACCAAACTGGTAATTGGTTGATGAATATCGTCAGGATTATTAATTGCATCACGTACTTGTTGTGCATTCAGTCGGCCTCTATTGCCATCCAAAAGTTTCAAAGATGAAAAAGAGTTTAAAGCAACTCCCCCACCCTCGTATAAATAAATGTGTGAATATTTATCGCAAATTACCTCACTTCCGGGGTGAGTGTGCACACGAATCGCCAACTGATTTGTCATCGTTCCTGACGGACAAAACATCGCGGCTTCCATACCAAACATCTCGGCAGTTTGAGCTTCCAAAGCCAAAACCGTTGGGTCATCGCCAAAAACATCGTCCCCAACTTCGGCTAAAAACATGGCTTCTTTCATGCCCTTGCTGGGCTTCGTAACGGTATCGCTTCGTAAGTCAATAAACATAGTTTGAGATAAAAGTAAATTTCTTTGCAAAAGTCTAAATTTTTAGTAAGTTTTACGTTATTGATTGTAAAATTTTTTAGCTTTCGGCAATCAGTTTTCGGCAGTCGGCTAAAAAGAATTTATAAAAATTGATTCATCGCAAGACGACTGCCGATTGCTGACAGCCGACTTATAACTAAAAAAAAATGGCAATATTCAACCTAACCGTAAACGGAAAAAAAACTAAAGTAGATGTAGAGCCTGATATGCCGCTACTTTGGGTTGTGCGTGACTTTGTGGGTCTAAAAGGCACAAAATTTGGCTGTGGAATAGCTCAGTGCGGTGCTTGTACAGTTCATGTGAATGGAGAGGCTACTCGTTCGTGCCAAATCCCAGTTTCATCACTTACAAAAAATGCCAAAATTACAACCATCGAAGGCATTGGCGAAACACAATTACACGCTGTTCAACAAGCTTGGATTGAGGAGCAAGTTCCTCAATGTGGCTATTGCCAATCTGGACAAATCATGTCGGCAGTGGCTTTATTGAAAACAACGCCCAATCCAACTGATGCAGATATTGACACTTATATGAGTGGAAATCTTTGTCGCTGTGGCACTTATGACCGTATTCGCAAAGGAATTCATCGTGCAGCTGAAAGTATGAAATAATTCCACTGCCGATAGCGAGCGGCGTTCCGCTCTACAGTCAACAGATTTCTTAACTTTTAGTCTAAGAAAATGAGTAATATTCCCTTTATTACACAAATCATCAAAGTTGAGCCTTTATAAAATTACCCGTTTATGGAATACTGGCGAAGTTAGAGTCAATGATTTTGAAGACGAATTTAATGAGCCAAACAAGCATGAAGCTTTTTATCAATTAGCTGACTATGACATTTTTAAATATGTTTCGATTGGTGATGTAGGCACTTTGCAGTGGGTAAATTTACCAATAACGATTAACTTCGACCAAGAAAAAATGACATTGCCATTTGATTTAGACCTGATTGTTTTATACGAAAAAAGTCAACCCATCTCTAAGTATCGTTTGGTGCAAACCAATGAACTTGTTTAAAATACTAAAAAAACTATGGAACATATAGAAAATAATCTTATCGAAAAAGCCACATCTGGGGATTTAGGGGCTATTTCACGTCGCTCATTTATTAAAACTGGCTCACTTACGGGAGTCGGTTTGATGGTTGGGCTTAATTCTTTCGTTAAAGAAAAACATCCTAAAAAGATTTCTCATACTGACCCAAAATCGGCAGTTCTCGACCTAGAAATCAATCCTTTCATCATCATCAGCACCGATGGAAGCATTGCTTTGATTAATCCTCGCCCCGATATGGGACAAGGCTCTACGCAAGCCGCACCATCGTTGATTGCTGAAGAATTGGAAGTCAGTTTAGATAAAGTAAAGCTCATCCAGTCAGGCGGGCAAGAAAAATATGGTAGCCAACAATCGGGTGGAAGTAGCACTGTTCGTGGTTTGTGGACATCACTCCGCAAAGCTGGTGCAGCTGCTAAAGAAATGCTCATCGAAACAGCCGCCAAACGCTGGAATGCCTCAATAGCAGACTGTTATGCCCAAGATGGCAAGATTTATTTGAAAAATTCTGATAAATCATTCTCTTTCGGCGAATTGGTTGATGATGCTTCAAAATTACAAGTTCCGAAAAATCCGAAACTCAAAGACCCGAAAGATTTTAAGATTTTGGGTAAATATAACAAACGCATTGATGTGCCTGAGCGTGTAACAGGAAAAGCTGTTTACGGAATCGACATCGAAGTGCCAAATATGGTTTATGCTTGCATGCAGCACTCGCCAACTATTCACGGAAAAATTGTTTCAATTGATGACAGCGAAACTTTGAAAGTAAAAGGCGTTTTGCAAGTTATTAAAACCAAAAGACCCATGCCGCACCGTGCAGCAGATGCAGTGGCAGTTATTGCAAGCAATTGGTGGGCAGCACAAAAAGGCAGAAAAGCCTTGAAAGTTACGTGGGATAACGGCGATTTGGCCAAAACCATGACAACCGATAATTATTTTGCGGCAACTTACGAAGCAGCCAAAAAAGAAGGTATCAGATACGAAGAAAAAGGCGATTTCAATGCCAAATTTGCCAATGCCAAGCAAAAACTGGAGTTTAATTACGAAACTCCATTTTTAGCTCATGCTCCAATCGAGCCAGAATGTGCGGTTGTACACGTAAAAGATGATGGCACGGCCGAAGTTTGGGCACACGTACAAGGCCCAGATGGTGGATTGTCCGACGTTTCGAGAGCCTTGGGAATTAGTAAAGATAAAATCAAATTCAATGTTCCGTTGCTCGGTGGTTCGTTTGGTAGAAAAGCCTACCACGATTATCTGAATGAAACTTGTTTATTGGCAAAAGAATTGAAAAGGCCAGTAAAAATGATGTGGACACGTGAAGATGATATTACGCAAGGGCCTTATCGCCCAGGAATGCTGAGCCACATGCAAGGCTTTGTTGATAAAGGAAAAATCACAGGTTTTCACCACCATGCCATTGGCGAATCTATTGTTGGTCAAGTATTTGGCGGTTTAGCTCCAGACGAATCTGACCCCTGGTTATCGGGTGAAATCAGCACTGAAAATAGTAAATACGAATTTCCAGTCTCAAAAGTTTCTTGGACAAACGTAAAAACTGAGATTCCAATCGTTTGGTGGCGTTCGGTTTATGCTTCAAATATGGGTTGGGGACAAGAATGTTTTATTGACGAATTGGCTCAATTGGCAGGAAAAGACCCGCTGCACGCTCGTTTAGACTTAGTGAAAGATGCTCGCTACCGAAAAGTGCTGGAAACAGTTGCCGAAAAAGCCAATTGGAAAGAGCAACTCGGAGTTGGTCAAGGGAAAGGATTAGCAGTTTTCGCTTCGTTTGGTAGTATTTCGGCTTGTTGCATTACGGTTTCAAAAGATGGAGCGGGTGTAAAAATCGATAAAGTCATATCAGTGCTCGACTGCGGATATTATGTAAATCCTGACAATGTAAAAGCCCAAACTGAAGGAAATATTGTAATGGGTATTACGGCGGCAATCAAAGGTGGAATTACGTTTACAAATGGTATTTGCGACCAAACTAATTTTCATCAATACAACGTCATGCGATTGAATGAAGCTCCAAAAATAGAAATTCACATCATCAATAGTGGCGAAAACCCAGGTGGTGTTGGTGAGCCTGGTTTACCACCAATTGCACCCGCCTTGGGCAATGCGATTTTTGCAGCAACTGGCAAGAGAATTAGAAAATTACCTTTTGATATTGCTAATTTGGGGTAAAATTTCGTAGAGCATAGAAATTCCTGGTACTTCTTGTATCACTAAGCGTCTAAGAATTATAAACTCTTAGACGCTTTTATTTTGCCCAATCAAAAAGAGACTTTTGAAATTGCTGTTTAAGAAATAGGATAATATTAATTGGCAAATTTGTGAACAGTTAAAAAGCTGATTATCAACTATTGATAACTTGATGACTATCGTCCGAGGATTATTAAATAAATAATTTAACTTATAATAATTACTTGCGTATAATTCGCACATTTGAAAATAAAACACAATTAGTTGCGTCTATGAACTTGTTGGTGGCTACGGCAGATGAATACTAATCAAAATAAATTTGGAAAATATGAACGCATAGGATTTAAGATAAATAACAATCTCATATTCAGAAGAAGAGGTAAAAAAATACTGAATGAAATTGAAATTGAACTTAGAAGTGCTGCACTTTGTGGTCAAACATAATATCGCTTAAATTACAAACAGGACATTTATTGGAAACTCATACAAAAGTAGTTAGAAGAGCCTCTTGAAAATTTAGGATTGAAAATGTCATGAAATATATCACTATTAAATAATTTCTTGGTGATTAATTGGTAAAAGTGAATTTATATTAACTTTGCTTCATGGAAGCATTGTACACAGACGACCAAATATTTATTCCGATAATCTCGGATTATGGTTTTAAAGCCACTTTTGGCAATGAAGCCAATACACTTTTCTTGCGTAAGGCTTTGCAAGCACTTATCAATTCAGAAGTACCTATAAAAGAGGTAAAATTTGACAAGAATACCTTTGAAGGTATCACACAAGATAGCAGAAGTGGGATTTTTGATTTAGCCTGTACTGACGAAAATGATAACCATATTACAGTAGAAATGCAGTATGGCGATGCACCGTATTTTGTTCAACGCATAAAATTTTATGCTTTGCATAAATTTAACGCAATGGTGAAACGAGGCAAATTTGACTACGGAACGTTGACAAAAATATATTGTGTGGCTATTTTAGCGAACGACTTTCTACCCTATCCACAGTTTCATTCAGTTGCGAACTTACGAAATGAACAAGGCGAACTTATTGACAACCAAATGACGTTTGTTACGGTAGAATTAGATAAATTTACCTTGCAAGAAGTTGATTGTCAAACAGATTTACAAAAGCTGATTTAAACAACGAAAACGATACATACAGTAACACAGACAACCCAGTTTCCAAAATTTTGGGACGAAGCTTGGCTCAAAGCAGCCATTGACGAACTGGACAGCCGTAAAATGACACCTGATGAAAAGGCGTCATTGGAAATTCTAATTGCGAGAAATGCTGAATCAGTAAAAGCTGAGAGTAGGAAAATTAAACAAGCTATTGACATAAAAAACATTGAAACTGTTACAAATGCTTTATCTATGGGCATGACAGTAGAACAGTGTGCAAAATTAGCAAATGTTTCCGAGGACTTTGTTTTATTAGTTAAACGACAGCTTTCTACAAACTGAGCATTACGGCGGCAATCAAAGGTGGAATAACGTTTACAAATGGCGTTAGCGACCAAACCAATTTCCACCAATACAACGTCATGCGATTGAATGAAGCTCCAAAAATGGAAATTCATATCATCGACAGCGGCGAAAACCCTGGAGGAGTTGGCGAACCAGGTTTACCACCCATTGCACCTGCACTAGGCAATGCGATTTTTGCAGCAACTGGTAAGAGAATTAGAAAATTACCTTTTGATATTGCTAATTTGGGGTAATGAAAGAATAAAAATCAATTATTATGACTGTAAATATAACACCAAAAAAAGGTATTAGTTACGTAACTAATAG
>CAMAQF010000134.1 GCA_945860265.1 Emticicia agri
CAACTAAAGAGATTGTTTCGGCTGATTGAAAAATATTACATTAAAATTAACATCGGCAAGATTTAAACACAGTGTAGCTGATTGCCGATGTTTACATACTTAAATTTCATAATTCAACAAAGCCTGCACCTCAGCAATATCATGTTTGCTGGTAAGGTCGGGTAACACATCTGAAATCTGAATTGTGTAAATTTCTTTCGGATTTTCGTTGGCCCACATTCTCACAGTAACTGGAATCTCCTTTTCATTTCTGACAGGATGAATTGGCGTTTTCTCTAAAAAAGGTATTAAATCGGCACTTGTGAAGGCAAATATATTCCAACTAATACCAATTCTTGGCATTGTTCCTACTATTTCGGCCCATTCTTCATCGTTTGGTTTTTCGAGCAAATCAATCAAATAGCCTTCTGAATCTTTCTTAATAATGGCACAATTTCTCACCCTCTCTACCGTATAGCCTTCGGTATCCCAATCGAGCATAGCATTAGGATACGCTTCATCCAGCAAAAATTCAAAGGCTTTTACTGGATACAAATTATCGCCATTACAAACAATAAATCGGCTATTTTGCCATGCAGGAAATTGAGTAAGAGCTTGCTCAATCGCATCAGTTGTGCCTAGTGGCTTTTCACGTCCTTCGGGAATATATTGGCGAGCAAAGCCTATTTGCAAACCCCAAGATTTTCGTTCATGCATCAATCTTTCATAGTGAAGTTGCGAAACATCATCTTTAGGATTGAGTAAAAGTACCACTTCTTTGACCCCCGCCACTGACGCATTATATAAAACGTAATCAAGAAATGGTCGGCCATCTTTACCAATTCCAATCATCGACTTTGGTAAAGTATTGGCTTGTTCAATCAATTTTGAATCGAGATTTGTATTTCCTTCTAAATTCTTTTTCATACGAGATGACATCCCGCCTGCCAGTATCAATAATTTCATTGCATCTAAAACAACCTGCTTCGGCAATCCGATATCAAGTTTTTGGTTAATTACGAAAAATTTACAAATCGATGTTGAAGCGTCGAAGCAATTGTTCAAAAAAGTTTATGAATTTCAATTAACAATTAAGGTTTTTCCAAAATATTGGTCATTGATTCGTAGACGCACCAAAAATATTCCACTTGAAAATTCATTCAACGAAATTTGTTTAGTATGAGTACCAAATCTTAAAATCTCAACCGCTTCTGATTTTAGCTTTTTGCCTAATTTATCGAATATTTCGATTTCAACTTCAACTTGCTTTGACAATCCAAAACTCACAACTAATTGTTTATCAGTAGGATTTGGATAAATATTCCAATTAACTAGATTTGCCTCTGCTTCATTTCCTGTGATGGATGTTATAACTTTATTTTCGATTACATCTTTTAATATTTTACTTTCTGGGTCAAAAACCACTTGTGAAATTGCTCCTTGTGGCTTTGAAAACGTAATTTCTTGGGTTACTTTGTCGATAAAAACCGTTGTTAAACTTTCTGAACCATCGGCCATGACGATTTTTATATCAACTGGCATCGAAAATACAATTGGGTTTGTCCCCGAAGACTGTGCAATCTGAATTTTCAATTCCTTCGATGTTTCGCTTGGATTGTAAGTATAAGTGTATTTTGGGTATCCTTCGCCATAGACCCATTCTTTAAAAAAGTAATCAAGCTTTAAACCCGTCGTTTCTTCTGCTACTTTCTGAAAATCTTCTGTGGTGGCTGCCGAAAAAGCAACACTCGAAACAAGGTAATTTTGAAGAATCTTATAAAATTTATCATCGCCTACAATTCCTCGCAACATATGCAGCAGCATTGCCCCTTTGGAATAACTTCGATTACTACTAAAAATTTCGTCTTCGCTATTTATATTCTGCACATACAGCGTCCCGACAGCTCGTTTAGCACGGGTAGCATTACTAGCAATATTGGTTTGATACCCACTTTTACCCCCTAAGGCTTCGGCATAAATTGATTCTGAATAAGTAGCAAAACCTTCATTGAGCCAAATATTTTCCCAGTTTTTACAAGTAATTTTGTCACCAAACCATTGATGAGCCAATTCGTGTGCAACTAAACCACCACCATAACTGCCCATTGAACTACAAGTTTGATGTTCCATTCCACCACTAAAACCACATTGAGCGTGTCCATATTTTTCTTTGATAAATGGGTAAAGTCCAAATTTTTCCGAAAAAAGTTTGAGCATAAAAGGAGTTTGGTCGAGCTGATTTTTTACATTTGCCGTAAAAGATTCTGGATAAACAAAATGATTAATTGTCATTGAGTCTCGCTCAGAATACTTAAAATAGTTTTTGTATTCAGTATAATTCGAGCAAGCAATCGAAATCAAATATTGGGCAATCGGATAACGATTTTTCCATTGATAAGTGCGTGTATTATCCTTATTATCAAGTACTTTAGTTAGAACTCCATTCGAAACTGACATAAAAGAAGCAGGCATTGTAATCCAAACATCAGATGAATCGGCTTTATCGGCCGGAGTATCTTTACATGGAAACCAATCGGGAGCACCGTAGGGTTCGCTCAAACTCCATACTACTGGTGAATTACTACTTCCATGAGTTGCAAACGTAAAACTACCGAATGCTGATGAATTAGGTTTTCCTTGGTAAAATACAATTACACTCAAGGCTTGCCCTTGCGGATATGATTTGTCAAAAGTCAGATTTACCTTACTAGCATCTTGTACAAAAGTTATGCATTTGTTGTCTAATTTGACAGAATCAACCTTGAGCGGACTACGCAAATCTAAAAAGCAAGACGATGAAGCCAATTTGAGTTTAAACCCAACCGTAACTTCTCCTTTTAGATATTGAGGCGTATGCGAAATATTCAAATTTAATTTGTAGTAAGTCACATCAAATTTATCATCACCAGGATACGCCACTCGTGCATTCCGTAAATCACGAAAACGTTTAAAAGCCACTTGCTTTGATTCCGAACAAATACCTGCTCCATCTTCTTGAGCATAACAAACACAAGACAAAAGACTAATAAAAAGCACTTTAAGGATATTTTTCATATTTTAATAATTTAAAATTTTTGTTGCTTTGATATTCATTATTGACATTTAATGATGAACAAATTAAAATTCCCAACGATAACTCAAAATCGGAATTAAACCCATTTGATATTGTCTAACGATTTTGTTCTTCAAAATATCATAATAACTATACGAAACATTCTGATAGTTGGCAATATTCTGAATATCGAGAGCTAAAGTACGAGAATATCTTTCCTTCGATTTTTTCAAATAAATACGAAAATCTGGTCTAAAATAATCGGGTTGTTTTATGGTAAAAGCATCAGCATTTCTGTAAATCAGACGTTTATTGTCAATCGAGGCTTGTTCGTTTATTTCTCGCTCATAAAAACCGCCCAACCAAATCACTCTAATACTCGTTCCAATTATTCGGTTGGATGACATCCCACTTTTGCTTCTCTCCCACTCTTTTCCGAGCGTTAAATTAAAAATATGCTTTCCATTAAAGCGACTATTTCGCTCTACGCCATCGTTATTTTTATACGTCGCATTATAAAATGTAGCATTTGTAAGGGTGTAAAAACCATTTACAAGATATTGCTGATAAGTCAATTCTAAACCATAATTACGGCCGGTTCCTGCATTTTGAAGTGGCTCTGGCGTAAAATCTTCGACTAAATTAAGGGTTGAAAAAGTAGGATTCAATAACGCAGCCGGTAGATTAAATATTTGTTGATAAAAAAGCTCCGTTTTGAAATTAGAACCCTTTTTTAATGAATACTGATGGCTCAAAACATAATGACGTGACTTCGTAACATCAAGCCTAGCATTGCCCAAAAATGCATTATTTTGCGTAGCTAATGCGAAATAAATTTCGGGTTGCTGCAACTGACTATGTAAGCCGTAAGCAAAGCTAAGAGTTTGATTATTAGACAGTTGATACTGAAGTGAGAAACGTGGCTCAACCGATTTGGTCTGATTGAATGTATATTTGAGATAATGCAAACCGATATTGGTTGAGAGTTTCGGAAGAATAGCCCAATGCAAATTGGCATAAGGTTGAATAATTAAACCCTCAGCGGCACCATTCGCTCGTTTATCTGCTGAGCGTGCAAATAATTCATCGTATTGTTGAGTTACAAAAACGCCGACTTTCAGATTTGCTCTCTCATTAAATTTATAATTCAAACTCGTCGTTACCGAAGTTTTTGCACGAGTAGAAGAATCTGCTTGTATCAAAAATCGTTCAAAATTCACTTTACTCAACACATAACCTTCACGGGTATTTTTCAAGCCAGATGCAGCAATAACTGTTCGCCAAAGCAGTTTCTTGCCAATATTAAGGCTATGAGTTAATCCAACAGCACCCATTCGGTTTTTATAATAAATATCAAATCCATCTTTTTGGACAACCCATTGAGAAGTATCTCTTGCTGCTTCAAAAATATTGCTACTCAATCCCCCCATTCCAAAAAGCATAAATGAACCAGCTTTTTTTGTCGGGAAATTAAGGTTAAACGCCAAGTCTTGGAATCGAATATCTTCTCCCCCAAATTTCACACCCATTGTTGCCAATAAACCAGTAAACGAATACCTATAATTAACTAAATAACTTGCCCCTTTTTTACCAAAAGGGCCTTCGGCGGCCAAATCAATACCAATTAAACCAGTTTGTGCAGTAAATTCATGTTTTTTATCATTTCCTTTTCGCAAACGCATGTCCATTACTCCTGAAAGAGCATTTCCATATTCGGCAGGAAAAGCACCCGTCAAGAAATTCATATTCCCCAATAATTGGGCAGAAAGAATATTTACGCCACCCGAATTTTGTGTTACACGGTCGCTAAACGTGCCAGCGTTACTCAAGTGATTTGGATTCACGATTTCGATTCCCTCCAAACGCCATTGCATTCCGTTAGGTGAATTTCCTCTGATAACTATGCCGTTAGCTTGGTCATTTGAATTGGCCACGCCTGCATAAGCGGTTACTAAACGTGCAGGGTCAAGATAGGTACCTGGATAACGAAAAATTTGTTCGGTCGAAATATTCTGAATACTCGTAACCGCCCCCGAAAGATTAGCCGATGGCCCTTTCACGACAGCCTCTGCCAATTGATTGGCAGAAACGTGAAGCCTGATTTCCAAGACCATTTCTTTACCCGATTCAAGCAAAAGTTCGGATATTATTTGACTTTCGTAGCCAACAGAACTTAATTTTAATTGATAACGACCGGTAGGCATTTTTCCAAAAGAAAAACTACCTACGACGTCGGTTTGGGTACCTTTTTTTAAACTTAAAAGCGTAATAGAAGCTCCAATGACTGGTTGTTCACTCACAAAATCTATTACCTTACCACGGATTGTTTGAGAAGCCGATAGGGTATTTTTTGTTGGTTGGGCAATCACTCCAAAGCACGTGCCTATCAAAATTATTACAAAGATAAAACCTCTATTCATTATTGTATCTATTAAGAAAAAACATATTTTACTGCAAAAGTCTAAACATTTAGGTACAACAAAGGTTTATTTGTAAATGAATTCAAATATGATACAAAGTAAGTTCGAAACCAAATTTTATGAGCAATTGGATTCTTTTTTCCAATTGCACGGGTTTGGCTTTCTGACTGATCAAAATCAGTACCGCAAATCTACACAAAACGGATTTCAGAATATTATATTTTCCATTTCAGAATCACATAATGTGTTTTGGGTTGAAGTGAACTTTGGCGTAAGGATTGAGTTTGTCGAACAGATCGCCCAACAATTCCTCAATAATAGTTTTGGTTATCGACCAGCGGCCAACACTCTCGTGATAAGTATTGGTAAGTTTTTAGAAAAAAAATACTTTAGATTTAAGGTAAGTAACAAAGATGATTTTGATTTAGTTATACAAGAAATTAGAAGTTTTTTTGAAGAAAAAGGTTTTGCATTTTTGAAGACTGCTGACTCAATAAATTTTATCGAAGAAACCTTAAATGATTCTCCAACGATGCCCTGCCGATATTTGTATAATCAAGTACATCGGTGTTTTAAGGGAATAGTTGCCGCAAAATTAAGCGACAACCACAATTTCGCTACAATTACTGCTATTTATCGTCACTTCTTGCTTAAAAATGGTACAGATGAAGACTTATTGAGCTACGAACGTCTCATCTTATTTTTGCATCATTATAATTCAAACTGAGAATTGATTTATTCTAAAAATGAAGCACAAAGTGGTTTAATATTAGTGGCGGTAGGTGCAAACTACATGGCGGAATATGAATATTTAAATTTTAAAGTAGCAAAGTTTGAAAGGTAAAAATTGTATTTATACTAGCCTTACAACTTTATAATTAATCTTCATTTAGAACCTAAATCCCAAATTAAATCCCAATCCACGAAGGTTTAGGTAATTTAACTGGCGTACATTATCAATCCTTACTCCTTGATTACCAACAACTAATCCCAAATAATCTTCATTGATTTTAAAAGTTGTAAGAATTTTGTCTCGCAGACGAGT
>CAMAQF010000135.1 GCA_945860265.1 Emticicia agri
CGATTTTGAAGGTTTTGGTGACTCTAACAAGAAAATCATTCCTTGGACAATCATTACTGAGTGCAAAGGCTCAGATTTGGAAGGAATTGAATACGAACAACTACTTCCCTATATAACTCCCCCTCTGGGGGCGGGGGGGCTTGCTTTCAGAGTAATTATTGGAGATTTTGTGACAACTGAAGATGGTACAGGCGTTGTACATACGTCGCCCACTTTTGGTGCAGACGACTTTAGAGTGGCACAACAACACGGTATTCCGTCGATCATGGTGAAAGACGAAACAGGAAAAGATGTGCCGATTGTTGACCGCAGAGGGCGTTTTGTGAAAGAAATCACTGATTTTCCTTTAGAATTTGTGAAAGAGGCCTATTTGACCGATGAAGAAAAAGAAGCCGAACGCATCAAACAGAATCGCGATAAATATCTTTCGGTTGATGAACGTATAGCGATTAAACTAAAAACCGAAAATAAAGCTTTCAACGTTCAGCGTTATGAACACACTTATCCACATTGTTGGAGAACTGATAAACCAATACTTTATTATCCACTCGATAGTTGGTTTATTCGTACAACGGCTATGAAAGATAAGTTGGTGGAACTCAATAAAACCATCAATTGGAAACCTGAAAGTACAGGAACTGGCCGATTTGGCAATTGGCTCGAAAACTTAGTGGATTGGAATTTAAGCCGAAGCCGTTATTGGGGAACTCCACTACCAATCTGGCGTTCGGAAGATAGCGAAGAAGTGTGTATCGGCTCGGTAAAAGAACTTATTGATGGTATAAAACATGCTTTGAAAGATGATGTTTTGAGTGAAGAGCAGCGAGAAATGAATGAGAAATTCGTTAATGCATATAATGATAGCATCAAACCTCACCCTAAATCCCTCTTTACAGGAGAGGGACTTGAGACAGGAGTGGGACATGATTCTTTCCCTTCTACTGTGGAGGATGGCAGGGGCGTCCAACGCTTCAGTGAGGTTGATGAGTCTATCACCTGGGAGCAATTTGTTTATCAATCTCAATTTAAGGATTGGCAGAATTTGAAGAATTTTGCTCGTGAAAACAGGAAAAATCAGACAGAAGCAGAAGATATTATTTGGCAAGAAGTTAGAAATTCAAAGTTAGGCTTCAAATTTAGAAGGCAACATTCAATAGATACTTTTATAGTTGATTTCATTTGTACTGAACAAAAATTGATTGTAGAAATTGATGGAGAAGTTCATAATGAAACCGTTGAATATGATGAAATGAGAACAAAATTCTTAAATCTTAGAGGTTTTGAGGTCATTAGATTTAAGAATGATGAAGTATTAACAAATATAAAGAGGGTTATTGGGGAAATAAATAAAGCCTTAAAACCTCTCCCTAAATCTATCTCTATAGGAGAGGGATTTGATTCTTACCCCTCTCCTGTGGAGAGGGGCAGGGGCGACCGACGCTTCGGTGAGGTTTTTGACCTCCACCGCCCTTACGTTGATGAAGTTTTCTTGGTTTCGGTTAGTGGAAAAGTGATGCAACGTGAAACCGATTTAATTGATGTTTGGTTCGATTCGGGAGCGATGCCTTTTGCACAATGGCATTATCCGTTTAGCCTCTCCCCAACTCCCTCCGATATAGGGGGAGTTGTTGATAAAGTACCCCCTCTGGGGGCAAGGGGGCTTTTTCCTGCCGATTTTATCTCAGAAGGTGTTGACCAAACGCGTGGTTGGTTTTTTACACTTCATGCCATTTCTGGGATGTTGTTCGATTCGGTTGCGTTCAAAAATGTAGTTTCTACAGGCCTTGTTTTGGATAAAAATGGCAATAAAATGTCGAAACGTCTTGGTAATGCCGTTGACCCATTCGAAACTTTGGGAAAATACGGTGCTGACCCAACTCGTTGGTACATGATTACAAACGCCGAGCCTTGGGACAATCTGAAATTTAATTTGGAAGGTATTACCGAGGTACGTAATAAATTCTTCGGAACGCTTTCTAATACTTATAATTTCTTTGCACTTTATGCAAATCTTGATAATTATAAGATGTCGGAAACCGATAGAGTGCCTTACGTAAATCTTCCAGAAATGGACCGTTGGATTTTATCGAAATTATATACGCTTATCAAAGAAGTCGGCGAACAATTCGATGATTATAATCCAACGAAAGCAGGGCGTTTATTACAAGATTTTGTTTGCGACCAACTTTCTAATTGGTACGTGCGTTTGTGCCGTCGTCGTTTCTGGACCGGCTCATCGCATGACGGCTCATCGCATGACGCTTCATCGCATGACGGTTCGTCGCAAGAGGGCGAAATGACCGAAAATAAAAAAGCAGCTTACGAAACACTTCAACAATGTTTGGTGACGATTGCTCAATTGATGTCGCCGATTGCTCCTTTCTATGGAGATTTGTTATATAAAAACCTAACAGATGCTATTCGTGAGGAAGCAAGAGCAATTAACTCCCCACTTCGCCACGAATCTGTACATTTTACAGATTGGACACTTTATGACGAAAAATGGGTTAATAAAGACTTAGAAGCGTCGATGGATTTGGCTCAAACTATTTCTTCATTGGTTCATTCATTGCGTAAAACTCATAAAATCAAAGTGCGTCAGCCATTGCAGCGTATATTGATTGCTGTGGGCGGCAATCCGCTGTTATCAGAAATCACTCGTGAGCAAATTCGTAATATAGAAGAAATTGTCAAATCAGAAGTAAATATTAAGTCAATCGAATATCTTGATGATGATTCGACAACTGCCGTTGGGGGCATCTTGAAAAAGAAAGTAAAACCAAACTTCAAAGCCCTCGGCCCGAAATATGGTAAGGATATGAAGTTAATTGCTGAAGGGATCAATCAATTAAGTGCAGATGATGTGAAGGTTTTAGAAAAAGATAAGCAATTCTTAATTGAGGGTCGCCTCCCGCACAATTCTCAATTCTTAATTGCTTTAGAAGACGTCGAAATCCAAACCGAAGACGTTCCAGGTTGGTTAGTAGCTTCCGACAAAGGAATAACAGTTGCTTTAGATATTCATATTTCGGATGAATTACGCCAAGAAGGTATCGCTCGTGATTTTGTGAATCGTATCCAAAATTATAGAAAAGAGACAGGCTTTGATGTAACCGATAAAATTAGCATCAAATTTTTCAAAAATAATGAAGCCTTAACTGCCGCCGTGGAGGCCAATAACGATTATATTAGGCAAGAAGTACAAGCACTTTCGTTGGAAGTATTGTCCGAATATCCATTCGGGGAAAAACCAGCCAATGCCGTAGAAATCGAAATGGATGAGTTTATTCTCGTAGTTGTGGTTGAAGTAGTAGCGTAGCGTTTTCGCTGTAAAATATAGCAAAAAGAAAATCCCTCATAGCTGAAATAGTGGTGAGGGATTTTTTGTTTGAATGTTGCTTCACTTAAAGTACCAGGACTTGAAGTAGTCCACGGTCAATAGTTTACGGTCAACACTAACATAAAATACTATCTATTAGTTTTTTATGAAAAACAAATTTGTCGATTAAATATACCCAACTGCTTAAATGACTTTGATGTGAAATTAATCTCTAAACATTTAGTAGATTTAGTCGGTCTTCAATGAGTGTTTGATACTGAACTTTCATTTCTTCACTCAAAAAGCTTTCAGTAATCATCTTTTTTATAGGTATTAAATTCTTTCGAAATTTATTGTAAACACGTTCAGCAGTGATATGGCTAATTTCCAAAGATTCGGCTAACTTATCGAAGTCTATTTTTTTTAATCGGTTCTTCTCACCATTGATTGTTAAAGCCATTTGCTCATTATCCTCAGGCATCGCAAGTTTTGTCGAAAGTAAATCATAAGCTGGAGCAAAAGAAATATCACCATTTTCGTTTTTTATTAATGAAAAATTCTTGAGGTGCATGTCGGCATTACCTGTCAAAAAGCAAAAGATAGTCAGTTCAAAAAAAGTCAAAGCATCGAAACCTGAATTAGTAGAAAATTTACGGATAGCTTTACCCACTTTTTCCATGGAAGAACGATACTTATGCTCGGTCAAAGTTTCAGTCAATTGGCAAAAGTCTTCTACATGAATTTTGCTATTCTTGGTTCTGTCAAATCTTTTGGTTAGATAAGCTAATTCACCCGATTGCAAGCGAATAAGTGTATGCTCTGCTGTACGAATGCCGCAAATACTTGCTAATTTCATTGTCAAATCTTCATTTTCGGGTAAATTAGAGAATTGCTCAGTAGGAGGTTTCAATATAAAATTGCCCCAAAGTCCAACAATGGTCAAACGACTGTTTTGAGTATCAATTTTCTCAATAGCCAACGATAGTTTTGGCTGAACACCCGTTACAGTTACGCTTCTGATAATAAATTGTTTGGCAATTTCTTTCAGCTCATTTTTGCCAAAAGATAATATGGGAGACTTACTGAGTCCAAAAATCTTTTTAATACATTTTGAATGAAACTCGACTTCATTAGACGACGGCACGCCGCCCGACGGAACGCCGCCCGTAAGTTCTTGATAACAATATAAACAACGGCTCATATAGATGTTGGGTTTTCGGCAATGATACTTACTGCTCCAATACAATCTTTACATACAGCTAACAATAAGCCCATACGGTCACGAGGATTGAGTTTCCAGTTTTGAATAGCAATATCCATCAGCCAGCCTTCAGGAATTAGACCATCAAAAAACGGGAAGAGAATATTACTATGTAATGGCTCGTTTTGTAGTGGTATTGTTAAACTTATGGCTTGTGGATTTGTCATGTTTAAATATTGGGCATCATATTGGATATGATAACCATCTTCATCTTCTGAAATAATTCCAGCATAATCTGTTTGATAAAAGACTTTTCCAATCCTACTCATTGGCTACCTCCTTTCTGATTACGCCTACTTCACTACCAAATAAATCAAGCACTTGATTCACTTTATCAAGTTTCAAAGTAATCTTCCCTTGTTCTAATTCACGCACAAAACGAAGTCCAACTCCGGCTTTAAAAGCAAGTTCCTCTTGCGTAATTTTTAAATTCTTACGCTTTTCTTTGATGAATTGAGCAATTGATGATGTGTTTTTCATACCTTATCGGGTATAATTATTGATAAATATGTAAATTTATACCTTTTGGGGTATAAAAACAAATGCAGTTGATGTTTAAAATAGTAAAGAACTAAAGTTTGCTTTGAAAAAATATCTTACTGGCGAAAGTTTAGGGTAAAATTTTGGAATTAAGCCTGGTTATTTTCAAGAAAATGCTTCGTATTTACATACTTTTTAAATTGAAAACAACTCAATGCCCAAGACATCCAATTATACTCTGGCGAGAGCCAACCAGCACGATTATGAAGTGGATTTTGTTGGGTATTACCCGACCAGAAGGTTTGAATAATGTTCATCAAATACAGTAAAAAGTAGTGTGAAATTTGCATATAAATAGTTTATATTCAAGACTTTATATGAATTAAGGGGGGGGTAAAGTGCATTAATATCAACCTCATAAAACTTAGCGAGCTTCATTAAAATACTTGCTTTAGGTTCGCTTTGGTCGCTTTCGATGCGAGAATAAGTACTTTGGTCAAGACCAATAGCATTGGCTACTTCAGCTTGTGATAAACCTTTTTGTAATGGGATATTGCGGAGATTAGTACCGTAAGTCATAAATGATAGATTTGTCGGTTTTTAATCTTTAAAGCATAAAGTAAAACAATTTAATCAAAATCAAAAAGCATAAAAAGGCATTTATGTTGAACTAAGAAAAATTATGCAAAATTGCATAACGATTATGCGTTTTTGCATAGGAATTGATAATTTGACCCTGAACCTTTGTAACAGTTCCGACAGAGGGAACTTTCATATAACGAACCCACAACTACTATATAACTGAACTGCAAAGTTTAAGAAAGTTTATGTGCTATTGCTATTTGTAATGTTTAAAATCTGATTTGCTGTATGTTTAGATTTATACAAC
>CAMAQF010000136.1 GCA_945860265.1 Emticicia agri
AGATTGATAAACAAATTGCTCCCAGGTGATAGACTCATCAACCTCACTGAAGCGTTGGACGCCCCTGCCATCCTCCACAGTAGAAGGGAAAGAATCATGTCCCACTCCTGTCTCAAGTCCCTCTCCTGTGGAGAGGGATTTAGGGTGAGGTTTGATGCTATCATTATATGCATTAACGAATTTCTCATTCATTTCTCGCTGCTCTTCACTCAAAACATCATCTTTCAAAGCGTGTTTGATGCCATTAATAAGTTCTTCTACCGAGCCAATACACACTTCTTCGCTATCTTCCGAACGCCAGATTGGTAGTGGAGTTCCCCAATAACGGCTTCGGCTTAAATTCCAATCCACTAAGTTTTCGAGCCAATTGCCAAATCGGCCAGTTCCTGTACTTTCAGGTTTCCAGTTGATGGTTTTATTGAGTTCCACCAACTTATCTTTCATAGCCGTTGTACGAATAAACCAACTATCGAGCGGATAATAAAGTATGGGTTTATCAGTTCTCCAACAATGTGGATAAGTGTGTTCGTAACGCTGAACGTTGAATGCTTTATTTTCGGTTTTTAGTTTAATCGCTATACGTTCATCAACCGAAAGATATTTATCCCTACCCTGTTTGATGCGTTCGGCTTCTTTTTCTTCATCGGTCAAATAGGCCTCTTTCACAAATTCTAAAGCAAAATCAGTGATTTCTTTCACAAAACGCCCTCTTCGGTCAACAATCGGCACATCTTTTCCTGCTTCGTCTTTCACCATGATTGACGGAATGCCGTGTTGTTGTGCCACTTTAAAGTCGTCTGCACCAAAAGTGGGCGACGTATGTACAACACCCGTACCATCTTCTGTAGTTACGAAATCTCCAATTATAACACGGAAGGCTCCCCCACTGGGGGCGGGGGGGGCTATATAGGGAAGTAGTTGTTCGTATTCAATTCCTTCCAAATCTGAGCCTTTGCACTCAGTAATGATTGTCCAAGGAATGATTTTCTTGTTAGAGTCACCAAAACCTTCAAAATCGCCATCTTTACCTTTTTCTCGGAACGCCGAACCGACAAAATATTTTCCTACTAAATCTTTCGCCAACACTACATTTACTGGCAAATATGTATATGGATTAAAGGTTTTCACCAAAACATAATTGATGTTTTTTCCAACCGTCAAAGCTGAGTTTGCAGGAAGCGTCCATGGTGTTGTAGTCCAAGCTAGGATGAAAGTCCCAGCCTCAGCCACAGCCCCCCAACCCCCAGAGGGGGAGTTTTTGTCCGCCTCAAAAAGGAATTTTGACTTTTGATTTTCTATTACTTTAAATTGGGCGGTCAAAGAAGTATCTTTTACATCTTTGTAGGTGCCCGGCATATTTAGCTCGTGCGAACTTAGACCTGTTCCTGCCGCCGGCGAATAAGGTTGAATCGAATAGCCTTTATAAAGCAATCCTTTTTTGTAAAATTCCTTCAATAAATGCCAAATACTTTCAATGTATTCGTTTTTGTAGGTAATATACGGATTTTCGAGGTCAACCCAATAGCCCATTTTCTCAGTCAAATCGTCCCATTGGTCAGTAAAACGCATGACCGTTTCACGACATTTTTGGTTATATTCTTCAACCGTTATTTTCTTACCAATATCTTCTTTTGTAATGCCAAGTTCTTTTTCTACTTGAAGCTCAACAGGTAAGCCGTGCGTATCCCAGCCACCTTTGCGTTTTACTTGAAAACCACGTAGCGTTTTATAGCGACAAAAAATATCTTTAATCGAACGAGCCATTACGTGGTGAATTCCAGGCGTACCATTCGCTGATGGTGGCCCTTCGAAAAATGTAAAAGTTGGTGAACCTTCACGTACCTCAATAGATTGCTCAAAGATTTTGTTTTCTTTCCAAAAAGCTAAAACTTCGTCAGCAATAGCGGCATAATTGACTGATTTATATTCTTTGTAGTGCATAAGTAAGTAAATAAAACAGGATAAAGCGATTTTAGGATTTCAAGATTGATTTTTTATCATTAAAATTCCATAAAAAAATCGTGTCCATCCTATAATCTAAAAAATCCTGTTAAGATTAGAGGGTGCAAAAGTAAATAATAAAACAGGATTAAGCGATTTTAGGATTTTAAAATAATTCTCAATCATTAAAATTCCTTTAAAAATCATGTCTATCTTAGTAATCCTCAAAATCCTGTATAAGACAAAATGGGCACAAAAATAATAGGAACAGGATTAAGCGATTTTAGGATTTCAAGATTGATTTTTTATCATTAAAATTCTTTCAAGAAAATCGTGTCCATCTTATAATCCTTAAAATCCTATCGTGATTAAGGGTGCAAAAGTAAATAATAAAACAGGATTAAGCGATTTTAGGATTTTAAAATAATTCTCAATCATTAAAATTCCTTTAAAAATCATGTCTATCTTAGTAATCCTCAAAATCCTGTTAAGATTAGAGGGTGCAAAGATACAAATTTTTTACCCTATGAAAGAATATCATACCAATACTTGATTAATTGAATAAGTTTGTTTGCTTCTTAAGAATAAAAAACCTAACCTTTAAATAAAAAACAAGATAAATTCAGAAATAATCTTTAGACAATACGTTATTAATACGCAAATTTGTAATAAAAAAAAAGGCCTACCACCCATATATGAATTACCTCTCCAAAATTAGTTTTCTGCTTTTATTTTCAAGCACTGTTTTCGCACAAGGTGTTTGCGATATTACAACAGGCATCGAAAAAGGTGGATTTACTTTTGATGGGCCTTCAACGGTTTGTTTTGGGCAGACAGTGAAACTCAAAGACAATTCTGGCGGAACTGATGTAAAATATATTTTTGGTTATTCTGGTCAGGCAGCTTCTAAACTTTCAAGTATTACCTCTCAATCCAATCTCGACTACGCTTTTCCTGGTGCAGGCCAATATAAAGTTCTTCAATATGGCAAGAAGAATGGAAAGGATATGTATTTTTGTGATGTGGTAAGAGTTTTAGCCAATACCGAACCTATTTATACTACTTCTGCCTGCAACGATTTTCTTCAAATAATAATAGGACAAGACCCAGCTAATAATTTTGATTCTTATCGAATAGACTGGGGAGATGGATTTATTGAAAATACGCCTACTGGAACAGCACTGCCAATTAAGAGATTTCGTAACTATACTACTGTCGCCACTTTTCGTACAATCAGAGTTGAAGGACTTTATAATACACCAAATTCATGCCCAAGGGCAACTACTAAAGTAATTTCCATGAATGGTGGCACTAACTATCCCAATATAAAAACATTGGAAATGAGTGCAGATAGCAAATCGGCAACGTTAAGCCTTACTGGTGCATTAGACGATTATGATTTATATCAAAGAAGTGCTACGGGCAATTATATCAACGGGCAGTTTATGATGAAAGTAAAGCCTGGTACCTATACCGTTAGTTTGGTTGATACAGTGCAGTCTTGTTTTAAAGTTTTTCGTAATTTTGGCTGTAAAGAGGGTTCCGGAGAAGTTTGTACCACAAAATTAGATGTAAAAGCTATTGATAAAACTAATGTTTTGAAATGGCAAAATCACCCATCAGGAGGAACAACGATTACTTATGATGTACAGGTAATTGTAAAAAGTGTAAGCACAACCATAAAAAAAGAAGAAAAAGGTAGAGCAAGCACAACTATTAATACCCCAGGAAATCCTCATACAGACCCCGTGGATTGTACAAAAGAGTATTGTTATCAAGTAGTAAATAAAGTGCAAGGAACGATTGATTATGGCAGATTTTCTTATGAAAGCACAAGTCTATCTCCTATAAGATGTATTAATCGAAAAGATGTGGTACCCGAAGCTATTACAGAATCTATCGTGACAGTTAAAGATAATAATCAAGTAGAAATAAATATTACAGATAACAGCCCTTGGACATTGCAAAGGAAAGAGTATATTTACTATAAATTTGAAAACAACACGCTTGATAAGATTAATTTTGGCACTTTAACTAAGCAATATACCGATGCAAGTGTAGATGCTTCTACAAAATCGTATTGTTACAAAGTTACTTTTATTGATGAATGTGGCAGTACTTCTGCGGCCTCTCCAGCTTTATGTTCAATTTTTTTAGACCAAGTATCTGGAGGAAATTTAGAATGGACAAATAATTCTCCTTTTGGAAATACAAATATTAATAAGTTTGAGATACAAAGTTTTAATGAACAAACAAATTTGCCTAAACTTGAAACAACTAAAAATGCCAATGAAATAGTTTATATACCTAATTTAGACGATTTTGATGTAGAAGCAAAGTATCGAATTAAGGCAATATCAATTAATGGAAAAGAAAGTTTTTCAAACACTTATACTATTCCGATTGCTGTAAAATTATTTCTGCCAAGTGCTTTCACGCCAAATGGAGACAATATAAATGATGAGTTATCTGTAAAAGGTTCAACTAAACGAATAAGCAATTTTGAAATTCAAATTTATAATCGTTGGGGAAATGCTGTTTTTAGCTCGACAGACCCAAGCAAAACTTGGGATGGAAAATTTCAAGATAAGAATGTTCCATCAGATACTTATTCCTTTAAAATCATTGCCAAACTCAATGATGGGCAAGAATTTAATAAGTCTGGGAAGTTTGTACTGTTGAGATAAACACCTCACTGCAGCGGCCGACAATCACCTTCCCTTACTCATGGAGAGAGGGAGTTTTTATAAAAATATATGATAAGATTTTTCTTTATAACTTTCTGTTTTTTGTGTCTTTGTGGTAAAATATGTTTTTCACAAACCACCCTCCTTTCAAACACTAAGTATCAGTTAGAAACTGGCACTTATCTTTCTACTTCTGGCATCACTCCTTTTTGGCTTCGCTCCAATCAATATGGAATCGTACCTCTGCAAGCCCCCATTCTAACCTTTCGAGGTTCAGCTCACAAAGAGTATGACTCAACCAAAAATGAAAATCAAAAACTAAAAAAATTTGGTTACGGTTACGGCTTTTGGGGTGTTGCAAACGTTGGCAAACAAAGTGCATTGCTACTACCAGAAGCCTACTTAAAAGTTCGCTACGATGCATTTGAGTTTTATGGTGGACGTCGTAGAGAAATCATGGGCTTAGTTGATACTACTTTAACATCCGGCTCGTATATATGGTCTGGAAATGCTTTACCGATGCCAAAAATTCAGGTTTCGATACCTAATTATAAACAGCTTGGAAAAAGTCCATTATTTGTCAAGGGTGGCATTAGCCATGGCTGGTTTGGAGATCAAGGCTATGTGAAGAATTATTATCTGCATCAAAAATGGTTTTATGGTCGAATCGGAAAAGAAAACGCCAAATTCAAATTTTATGCAGGTTTTAATCATCAAGTGCAATGGGGTGGGACAACAAAAAGTGACTATATTAAGTTTTCAAAAGATGGACAATTAGCACCATATCCGTGGTATAGTTATCAATTTGTATTAGTTCCATTTTTGCAAAAATTAATAGAACCTGACGGAAATAAACTTCCCATATATGATACAGAACTCGCAATAGGAAATCATTTAGGCTCTTATGATTTAGGATTTGAGTTAGATAAAACAAATCTGAAGTTCCTCTTCTATAAACAACAACCATACGATTTCGCTCGTTCAATCTATCGATTAAACAATATTGAAGATGGCTTGTATGGATTGAGTTTAGGTCTGAAAAACAAAAAAATCTTACAAAAAATATTATTAGAGTATCTTTTTACAACAAGTCAGGGCTTATATAGATTTGGGAAATATAGGTCTTCCAATTATGTAGAAAATGATAACTATTTTTCTCATGGACAATATAATAGTTGGGGTTATAATAA
>CAMAQF010000137.1 GCA_945860265.1 Emticicia agri
AGAAGCCATCAGCCCATCTGTGCTTGAAAAATTGAAACAACAAAACATCGGAATTACGTATTTGGGAAATGGTTCAAATTACATTTCGGCCAATTTTGTGAATGTCAGAAATTATAAATCATCTTTATTAATCGACTTGGAAAGTATTAATAATCAACTCATTAACCTAAGATTAAGTAATCAACCAATCAATGATGAGGCTATTAAAAAAATCACTATCTTTAAGAACTTAACAAAGTTAAATCTCGAAAACACATATATTTCAGATGCTGCTTTGGAGCATCTGAAAGCTTTACCAAACCTCGAACAACTTAATCTATACGGCACAAATATCACTGATAGCGGATTGGAGGCTTTTTCAAAATTCCCAAAACTAAAAGTGGTTTATTTATGGCAAACTAAAGTAAGTAAATCGGGTATTGAACAGTTGAAAAAGTCATTGCCAAAATTACAAATTGAAACAGGTGAATTTCAGTTTTCGAAGCCTGATACTAATAAAAATATCAAATAAGAATTTAAAAACAATAAATTCAAACATGAAAAAATACTTACTATTACTGGTTGCTTGTATTTATTTATGGTCATTTAAACCAAATGAGCATCGGGTAGCAGACCCTGCAAAATTACCCGAAGATGTGGCACTCGCCTATAAAAACTTACCTGCAACGCTAGATTATAATCTTCATGTTAAGCCAATTTTATCAGATAAATGCTTTGCATGCCACGGCCCTGATAAAGCCAAACAAAAAGCAGGATTACGTTTAGATTTGGCCGAGGTCGCTTATGCACAGCTACCCGAAAGTCCAGGTAAAGTTGCTATTGTGCCACGAAACTTAAAGAAAAGTGAAGTTTTTCACCGAATCCTTTCTACTGACCCTACTTATGTGATGCCTACTCCCAAATCGCATTTGAATTTATCAGCTCACGAAAAAGCAGTAATTATCAAATGGATTGAAAATGGAGCTGTTTATCAACCTCATTGGGCATTTGTAAAACCACAAAAAAGAGATATTCCCTCGCTAAAAAATACGCTCACTTTTTCGCGGATTAATCAAATTGATAATTTCATTTTTAGCCGTCTAGAGCAAGAAGGTTTATCAGCATCGAAGGAGGCTTCGAGAGAAATTTTATTACGTCGTTTATCGTTTGATTTAACTGGTTTACCACCAACTTTAGAAGAAATTGATGCTTTTATAAGCGATAATAGCCTCAACGCTTACGAAAAACACGTTGATAGATTGCTCGCTTCACCACATTATGGTGAAAAAATGGCCACTGATTGGCTCGATTTAGCACGTTTTGCCGATTCGCACGGCTATACCGTTGACCGCCTTCGAGATATGTCGCCTTATCGAGATTGGGTCATTCGGGCTTTCAACGAAAACATGCCTTATAGCACATTTATCCACCAACAATTAGCGGGTGATTTGCTTCCTTCGCCCACAAAAGGAATGCTTATTGCTACAGCTTTTAATAGAAATCATCCTCAAAATTTAGAAGGCGGCATTGTAGAAGAAGAATTTCAGACCGAATATGTAATGGACAGAACCAATACGTTTGGCGATGCTTTCTTGGCAATGTCGGTTGGTTGTGCCAAGTGCCACGATCATAAATATGACCCTATTTCGCAGAAAAACTATTATGAATTATTCAGTTTTTTCAATAACGTAAGAGAAGCAGGGCAAATTTCGTGGAATGATGACCTTCCTACTCCAACCTTACTTTTACCAACTTCAGAGCAGGAAAAAGTAGTTAATTTCATCAAAAATTCAATTTCTGACCAAGAGCAAAAAGTCATCGAAGCACAAAATTCAGCTTCGGGAGATTTTGAAAAATGGATGCAAGAAAATCAGTATAAGTCGCTAGCTAACAATACTTTACCACAAATTAGCTTACAAGGGTTTTATACTTTTGAAGATTCACTCAGAAATAGTATTAACCCAAAACAATCGGGTGTGATGCGTCGTGATGCCGGGACACTTGATAAACCTACATTCGAGAAAAACTCCAAGGGAAAAGTCTTGCTCTTAGATGGAGATGTTTATGCCGATTTAAAAGACGTAGGCGTTTTCCGCAAATCAGAAGCTTTTACAGTTGGAATGTGGGCGTACATCCCGAAAGAAATGAAAGATGGAGTAATTTTTCATAAAAGTAATGCTGAGCGTCTGTATAATTTCAAGGGCTATCACCTTTTACTACGAAACAACAAATTAGAAATCACAATGGCTCACACTGCCCCTTCGAATGCCATTACAAAATTGAGTTTTAAAGATGCTCCTCGAGAAAAATGGTTGCATTTAAGCATGACTTATGATGGCTCTGCCAAAGCCAATGGCTTCAAATTATATCTCGATGGTGAAGAAATACCTATGGAAACCATCATCGACCAGTTATACAAAGACATTATTTTTTATTCAAAATCAGAACCTGCTTTACAGATTGGTGGTTGGTGGCGTGGCTTAGGTTTTAAAGGTGGAAAAGTTGACGACGTAGTAGTTTATAATCGATCATTGACACCTTTTGAAGTGAATATCTTAGCAAAAAAAGCCGATTGGAGCAGCATTTCCAATAAATCAGCACTTGAACTAAATACTCAAGAGAAAGCTGTTTTAAAGGAATATTACTTTTCAGCCGTCAATGCAGACATTTTATCTGCACAAAAAGAATTACAAAAACTCCGAACGGCTTTATCTGATTCAAGCGAAAAAATTGCTGAAATAATGGTCATGAAAGAAATGCCTAAACCTAAAATCACGCACTTGTTGCATCGAGGGCAATATGATGCCATGGGCGAAGTAGTTAAACCCAATACTCCTAAAAATATTCTTGCATTTCCTGCCAATTTACCTAAAAATCGACTTGGTTTGGCTCAATGGCTTACTGACAAAAATAACCCACTGACCGCACGAGTAGCGGTAAACCGATTTTGGCAGAATTTCTTCGGAGTGGGCATTGTGAAAACTACCGAAGATTTTGGCAATCAAGGCGAAATGCCGACTCACCCCGAATTACTCGATTGGTTAGCCGTAAATTTCCAAGAAGATTGGGATATAAAAAAACTCAACAAACTAATTGTAATGTCGGCAACGTATCGACAAGATTCAAAAACTTCCAAAGAAGCACGTGAGCGTGACCCCGAAAATCGTTTACTTTCGCACGGGCCAAGTAATCGACTATCTGCCGAAATGGTACGTGACAATGCATTGGCTGTGAGCGGTTTAATTAATAAAAAAATTGGCGGTAAAAGCGTAAAACCCTACCAACCCGATGGACTTTGGGAAATCAATAACACCCATTATACACAAGATTCGAGCGATGCTGTTTATCGTCGTAGCCTTTATGTGATTGTTAAACGTTCGGTGCCAAATCCAACTTTGGGTACGTTCGATGCTCCTTCTCGTAGTTATTGCATGGTTCGACGTCAAAAGACCAATACACCTCTGCAAGCCCTCGTTACGCTCAACGACCCAACTTTTATTGAAGCTGCCAAAGTAATGGGTGAAAGCATGACCAAGCAAGCAGACACACGAAAAGCAATTATTGAAATGTATCGAAAACTAAGTAGTAAAATACCTTCTGAACGCGAGCTAAATTTACTTTTATCTCTTCAAAAGACTGAATATGAACAGTTTAAGCAAAATCCTGATAAAACTAAAGGTTGGCTAAAAACTGGACTTTACAAAATTGACCCAACTTTAGAAGTAGCCGCAGTGGCAGCCAATGCCGTTGTGGCAAGTACGATTTTAAACTCAGATGCAATTATTACGAAAAGATAAAATGGCAAATCACGACGATACATTCAAACTTCATTCTCCTGAATTTTCGGCTTTAAATCGAAAATTGGATAGACGTAATTTTTTGCTTAGAACAGCCTCTGGTTTGGGTGCAATGGCTTTGGGTAGTTTGGTTAGTTCAAACGTAAAAGGCAATACGCTCGAGCAGCAAATTATGAGTGCTTTACCGAGCATTGCCCCCAAAGCTAAGCGAGTTGTTTATTTGTTTATGAGTGGTGGGCCTTCACAATTTGAAACTTACGACTATAAACCCAAACTCAGCAATATGTTTGGTCAAGGCTTGCCTGATTCGGTGCGAAAAGGACAAAGACTCACGGGTATGAGTGCCAATCAAGCGGTTTTGCCGCTCGTTCCATCCGCATATAAATTTAATCAATATGGAAAAAGCAAAACTTGGGTAAGCGATTTGCTTCCATACACAGCTCAAGTTGTTGATGATTTGTGCATCATAAAATCTATGTTTACTGAGCAAATCAATCATGACCCCGCCATAACGTTTTTTCAAACTGGACATCAGCTGCCTGGTCGACCTTCTATTGGGTCATGGATGAGCTACGGACTTGGTTCTGAAAACCAAAACCTGCCTGCGTTTATTGTGCTAGTTTCTAAAAATGCCTCAAAAGACCAACCACTTTATGCTCGTTTATGGGGAAATGGCTTTTTGCCTTCCGAACATCAAGGGGTACAATTTCGCTCGGGAAAAGACCCTGTTTTGTTTCTTAATAATCCTGAAGGATATGACGGCCAAGACCGCCAAGAAATGTTGGAATATCTGACAAAACTCAACCAATTACAAAACGAAACTTGGGGCGACCCCGAAGTAGATGCCCGAATTGCTCAGTACGAAATGGCATATCGCATGCAAACTTCAGTTCCCGAAGTAATGGATACTTCTAAAGAACCCGATGAAGTTTTTGAACTTTATGGCGAAGGTAGTCGAGATAAGGGAACTTATGCCGCTAATTGCCTTTTAGCTCGAAAATTACTCGAAAAAGATGTGAGATTTGTACAGCTTTATCACCAAGGCTGGGATCACCACGGCTCATTACCGAAAGGAATGGCTCATCAATGCAAACAAACCGATAGAGCCACCGCAGCTTTGATTATTGATTTAAAAAGAAGAGGTTTACTCGAAGATACTTTGGTGGTTTGGGGTGGAGAATTTGGACGAACGGTTTATTCACAAGGCAAACTAACCAAAGATGATTACGGGCGTGACCATCACCCAAGGTGCTTTACAATGTGGATGGCTGGAGCGGGCGTAAAACCAGGCATCAGCTACGGAGAAACAGATGATTTTAGCTATAATATCATTAAAAACCCTGTGCATGTACACGATTTTCAAGCTACTTTATTGCATCTCATGGGTATTGATCACGAACAGTTGACCTACAAATATCAAGGTCGTCGTTTTCGTTTAACCGATGTGCATGGGCAAATTATTAAAGCAATTTTAACTTAAATTTGCAGCATAAAACACTTAAACGTGAAACACTTCTGGGTCATATTCAAATTATTGTTATTGATAGTTTTTGCACTTCGTTTATTGAAATCTAATCGAAAAGTGGCAAAATTTGAGCATGAAACAAAACGTGGATTTTTCAATTTATTTCAAGAAAAAGTCTTTTCTGAAAAAATAGCTTTTACGTTTGAAGGCACCACGCCTGAGTTACAGTTAAAAGAACTTTTCCGAAAAAACATTCGCCCAAAAGAAGAACTTTGGAAACAAAACGGCGGACAACTCGATGATTTTTTTGCTACTTTGACTTTAGAAGAACGAATCATTTACGTGGTATATCTTTCCAATAAAAGTTTACAGAAAGGGAGTATTTTCAACTTTTTGTGGTACAAAACCGAATGGACTATTGCTTTTGGACAGATTTTGAAACATATTAAGGAAGAATCGCTTTATGCTCATTATCAACAGGTTATCCTCGAAACTTGTCATTTTGATTTGGAAAGCATTTCGCCCG
>CAMAQF010000138.1 GCA_945860265.1 Emticicia agri
ATCGTTGAAATGGATTGGCAATGCGATAGGACCCAGCGGATTGATCGTGCTCAGGAAATTTTTTGGGGTAATCTTGTTGGCCATTGCCGTTAAAATATTTGGCACGAATATTCAAAATTTTGGGAAGTAGAAAAATATGTTTGTGGTTAAATGTTTGGTGTTTGTGGTTTGATGTTTTAAAATAGAAAATTTGAAAGCTCAACTCTTACAAAAAAATAGATGAACTCAAATGAACAATAAACGCTAAACAACAAACACCAAACATCTTACAGGCCTCGTAGTACAATGGATAGTATAAGAGTTTCCGAAGCTCCAGATCCAAGTTCGATTCTTGGCGAGGCCACCTAGTAGTTATTCATTATTTATCAGCTTAGTTTTGTTTGGTCTTCCGTGCCAGGCATTTGCTCCTTGCAAATATTTATCGCTTTAATGATAAGTGCAATTTTCTTGTACTTGGTCTCCTTCAAATCAAAATACTCATACATCCTTCGTAAAGACGATCCAATACCATCTACACTCATGAATGCGAGCTTTGCAATTTCATTATTTGAAATTGATGGGTCATTTAATAAGATGTTTAAGACTTTCCAATCGGTCTCATTGATACTTCTATTGATGTATTTTTCAATAGCGACTCTGTCTAATGGCAAAGTGTCCTTTGAAATTATTAAGCCATTACTGTCTGATTTCTTTAGTATCTCAATCTCTTGTAACAATGCCATTCGCTTCATTTTATTCTTGGCATTATTTGAAACCATTACATAAATGAGCGCTCCAGCGACTAAAAAGAAAATTAGAAGCAATAAAATTATTTTTCGAAAATGTGTAGTCTTCAATTGGTCTTTTTCTTGCTGATTCTTTAATTCTCTTTGGGTAGCCTGAACTTCGTTATCCCATTTAAAAGCTTCCTGAATAATTTCGAACTGATTTATTTCCAAAAAAACACTATCCTTATACGCTGCAAAAAGTTCATGCATTGCTAATGCCTCAACCGGCCTATTTAACTGCTTATAACATCTATACAAAACTTCGTATAGCATCTTCTTTATTAAATTCTCATTTCTAACATCGTTAATCAAGGACTCCGCAATATTTAAGGCCTGTTCAGGACTCCGATCATAAAGTATCTTAGCTTCTACAACCTTTGTAAATAATTCCCCTTGTTTTCCCCAAGGGTTTTATTTAGTTCCTTGCCCTTACGCACATATTCAAGGGCTTTAGTGATATCTTTCAATTCATAATAAACAAGTGCTAAGTCTAAATAACAATCCGCTACAAAGAACATGTTCTTCTCACTCTCCAATAATGCAAGTGCTTTTAAATAATGATCACAAGCTAACTCGAACTTTTTTTGTTCATAATATGCCCAGCCTATGTTCATAAAAACAATACCAGTGCTTCTATCATTGATCTTCCTTTTATTCATCGAAGCAAGAACTCTTGTGTAATAATCAAGAGATAGATCATAATTATGAATCGTAAGAAAAACACTACCTAAGTTGGTGAGCATTCTGGTTTCACCCTCCACATTTCCAAAACGCTGATATATTTTCAATGCGGTCGAAAAGCGTCGAGTTGCTGTTATATAATCCTTCAAATACATACACACGTTTCCGATGTTTCCACATATGTCGGCAATCAATAAGGAATCACCCAGTTTTTTAGCAATGAGCTCTGCATCGGTATATGAAGAAATAGCCTCTGGATAGTTTTGCTGTAATCGCATAATATTACCTCTGCGCTTCAATGCACTAAACATTTCGCGAGAATTCATTTTCGCAGTAGCCATTCCTAGGTGGTAATTCAATGCATTTAAAGCCGAATCTGGAAATTGCTGATTGGTAAGTTCATAAAATTCATCCAAGGCTTTATATCGTTTAATATCATCATTGGCCTCGTTTTCCCAAATACTCCTCAACATCGCTCCGTTTTGTTGGGCATGAGTAATAAAAGCCAAACTAATAAAAAAAGAAAGAAAGAGAAGATGTTTACTTTTATTCATAGCAAAATGTAAGTTAGTTTCCTAGGGTACCTCCACCAAAAATTCAATCAAAAAGTTTATTCCGTTCAGATTTCTGATATTGTCCATTTAAATTTACCCAACCAGCTACCACAGCGGCATTATACCAAAAAGCAACCTCGTTTTTTGTAATTCATTTTGGTATCATTTCTATATATTCCTATCCACAATTTGAGAAAATTATATAAAAAATCCCGACACTGACGGTATCCTTGTCTGGGTCGGGATGAGCTAAAAAGTAGATATTTATTGACAGGTTGTAGTGTCAAAACCCTCTTTCCAATAAATGCCGCTACAAATACCTGTTAAACAATTAGCTGTAAGTTTCATACGATTACAATTGCAATCAAACTCAGCTAAAAATTTCGCATAACGTGACGAGCCCAGTTTCAAAACCAAGGAATCACCCTCCATCCACCATTTTTTCTGACCGGGAATGGCATCGGCAATTGTTCCGAACTGTCCACCAGGTGTAGTCTGGTAAATAGTATACCTCAGACTATCTTTATACTCATATAATGTGTTTCCCAATGGGTCAATCCATCTTCCTTCAATTGAACAAGAGGGATTGCTAACAACAGGTTCTGTGTCTTTTTTACATGACACCACAATTAAAAGGGCACCAATTAGTGCAATAAATAAAAATTGTCTCATTTTCTGTAATTTAAGGTGAAAAAATAATATTGTAAATATAGCTCTGTAACAATCTATATCTATCACGTTTAGCAGTGAAATTAAGACATATGACTAAGAATAACAATGAAAAGTAATTAATCATAGCCTTGATTTGCAAAACAACCGTTTTTTGATTGGAGAATAATTGCAATTTCGATTTGATGTTTTTACCGATACAATATCTTAAATGGTCCAATGAAATTGTCCCAAACAGTTGTCGTATTGGGATTATACTGGAAAAATGGTGCATTGGCTAAAGATTAATAACCCTCTCAATATCCTCCAAACACTTCGAACTCAAACCCATTGGGACCACTAATTTGTTTTAAAAAAATAGAGTTTAAATAATGCGTCTTTCAGCAACGAATGATTTAGGTTGCTGAATTTTCTTTTATTACTTTCTTTTTCCTTTCTTCAACTGATTTGAGCTTTTTATTTCCAGCAAATAATTGTCAGCCGTGACTACTTTTTTACCAGTACGAGCCTCTAACTCTTTCCTTGCATTGCCAGCCACTGCGCCACCTTGTTTTGCAACTTTTTTATTTGCTAAAAATCCTTTAGGATTTTGCGTTTTTACAATCTCTGTAGTTGAAGCCTCCCCCAACATGGAAAAAATAAGTTCGAGGTCCGTGAAATGATCACGTAAGTTCTGACTTTTTAGCCCTTTTACTTTTTTGTATTCTGATGGTGAAAGTCCAAAAGTTGCTTTGGATATTTCTGCAGTGAGAATCGAATATTCAATCTGTTCTTTGACACCCCTGTTTTTCCACTCTTCCGTTAGCTCTTCACGAATGGCAATACTGCGCATGCGCTTTTCAATCCAGTCGTCTGGATAACCTTTCAATTTATATAGCTCGCGTGTCCGTTGGGTGGCTAATTCCGGATTTTCAATTTCTTCCAAGCGTTCAGCTCCCACCTGCGCTAACCAATACTTGAAAGGTTCAGCTTTAGGCGATGTGATAGATTGTACGATGCGCAAAAGCCCCTTCGTGTCTGCTGCTTGTATTTTTCTTTTTCTTCCATCCGCTGCTACCATTTCAATCAGGGGACAAATTGTCCCCCAGTTGGCATTCAATTGAGAATCGCGTTTTTTCATCTTTTTGATGTAATCTTTCACATCCCGCGAATCGGTTAATATTTCTACAACATCCTGAACAGAGAAATACCATTTCTCTTCTTTATCATCCCATTTGGAACGAACTTTTTTATTTTCAAAAAGCTTTATGTTTCCCATGCAGCGAATGTACTTAATATTGATTTTTGCATCGAATTGCAACAACTAATAAATGGTAGACCAAAGTAAATATTCTACATCCTCCCACAAGTTCGAACTCAGCTCCGCCATCTCCATCCAACAAGAATCCTGGTCAATCTTTACCGATTGACCTTTTTTATTTTCCTTTGAAACATTTTCTAGGCAATTAATTGCGCAGAAGATGCTGTTGATGCGGGGAGTTCGAACTGCATTGGTTTGCTTGTTGTACCAAATTCCCATCGGGGCATATCAAATATTGCAAACTTTGCTTATCACTATAATCGCTTGAAACCCATAACTAGCTGTTTTTTTTCAGAAATTGTAATCCTTTTTTTACCCCTATTTCCAAGTTCGAACTCGAAAGTTGACTTTTGCTTAATTCCTGCTCTCTGGCTTTAATTTCCAACTCGATTGTTTTCTAGTTGCTTTTACATCTCCATCCAGGTATGGTCGGCCAGCAGACGAACCGCACCTTCGAACGACTTGAAGGGGCCGTTTCCACCCCATTCCGCGGGCGATATCATGGATAGCACAAAACTGTCGTCCTGCTTGGAGTATAGGAAATAGGTTTGGCCAATAATTGGTTTAAAGGAAAGCTTGGCGGCATAGACCATCATAGAAAGTTCCTTCCTCTTTTGTATTTCCTGCGCCTGCATGGCAAGCAGTTCTATTTGCTTTCTGATTTGATTCAGCTGCATGTTGGTTTGCTCTTCCATAGCCGTTAGGGCCTTGTGCTTGATTACGCCCTCCTGCGTGGGCTTTATCACGACCCCACTTACCGAAGCAGAATAAGGGAGCACGCTCATCTGCTTGTGGTAGATCTCTGTATTGCTAAAATCTGCGTTGTCCTTGCTGCCCAGTTGGGTGATCTTCAAATATCCGTTCGGCAAGATATGGTGCATCACATGCAACACCACTTGTCCAGCACGGTAAAAATGTATGTCAAAGTTGGTGGTGTCGGTGAAGGTAACCTTCGACTGGTCTGCCAGCTCCTTGTTTTCGAAGGGATGCAAGAGGCCGTCCGCCTTGATGCTGTATTGTGCGGCAAATGCATCATTTTCAAGCGTTACCCAATTGTGGCTAATGTTGATGGCATCCTTGGCGTCGTTGGACTCGATTTTGTAGAAACCACTTTTTGGACGATCTCCACTTTGATAAACTCCCTTTTCGGGAAACAACTGCCAGCTGGCTAAAAAATTATAAGCTTGAACCATAGATTATATATAACGCTTAAAGGGCAATAAAGGTTCTGTCTTGGGCGTAAAAAATTGTACAATTTACGCACCGCCTTGCAATTAGTCTGTCATTTTTCCAGCAAACGAGACCTCTGTTTCCCGAAAAAATCTTCAAAACTGATTTTTGATATGGCCGAGGAGTAATATATTTAACCCAGATTTTGCAGTTGAAATCTATTACAAGAAAAAAATGCTGCAAATACAAGCGTTTGCTTGACTTTTTGACCTTATCATATTTCAATATGTCTTCGACCAAAAAATCGGCTCAAACACTCGTCTTTATTGCCTTTTTTCCTTTCATCACGATTCCAACTGAAAAATTTGGGTTTAAGAGATTCACCACCCCATAAAAAATGAATTCAAAACAGAGATACGATTAAACTTTTTGGAAATAAAAAACTTAAATTATAAAGATGAATTTTGCATTTTTCCTGTTAGTGAAAACCCCCTCAAGTGCCGATATTTAAAACGGGGTTTGTTATTTAATTTTAAATGCAATGAAATAATAGTTGTT
>CAMAQF010000139.1 GCA_945860265.1 Emticicia agri
ATAAATAAAACTTTTATCGAACTTGGTCAAGAGCGTCTGATCAACAAAACTACAACACAAATTATGCCTAATCAAGAAAATGAAAACTTACGAAGCCAAGATTGGTTCGGGAAAGAAGGAAAAGACGGATTTATTTATCGAAGTTGGATAAAAAATCAAGGCTACCCAGCACATCAATTTAAGGGTAAACCAGTAATCGGAATCTGTAATACATGGTCTGAGGTTACGCCCTGTAACGGGCATTTTAGAGAATTGGCTCAAGTTGTAAAGAACGGTGTTTATGAAGCCGGAGGCTTTCCATTAGAGTTTCCGGTAATGTCGCTTGGCGAAACGATCATTCGTCCAACTGCTATGCTCTATCGTAATTTAGCTGCAATGACTGTCGAAGAAAGTATCAGAGGAAATCCTTTTGATGCTATCGTTCTACTGACTGGGTGTGATAAAACTACTCCATCTCTTGTAATGGGTGCAGCTAGTTGTGACCTTCCAACGATTGTGGTGCCGGGCGGACCAATGCTCAATGGTCGTTTCCAAGGAAAAGCTATTGGTTCTGGTACGGACGTATGGCGTTTTGCCGATGATTTGAAAACCGGGAAAATGACTCCCGAAGAATTTGAAGAAGCCGAATCGTGTATGAGCCGAAGCATAGGGCATTGCTCAACAATGGGAACAGCCTCGACAATGGCAGTTATGGTTGAAGCCTTGGGACTAACATTACCAGGAGCGTCGGCAATTCCAGCGGCTGATTCTCGCAAAAAAGTGTTGGCTCACATGTCGGGAATGCGAGCCGTTGAAATGGTAAAAGAAAACCTATCGCTTTCAAAAATACTTACTCGTGAAGCCTTTGAAAATGCTATTATTATGAATGCAGCCGTTGGTGGTTCTACCAACTTAGTTCTTCATCTTTTGGCAATAGCTGGGCGTATTGGTGTGGATATAAATCTCAAAGATTTTGATGAAATTGGTAGTAAAATGCCATTTTTATTAAACTTGATGCCTTCGGGTAAATATTTGATGGAAGATTTTTATTATGCTGGTGGACTTCCTGCTGTAATAAAAGAAATGGAAAAACACCTACACCGTGATGCCATAACAATAAATGGAAAAAGTTTGGTTGAAAACTCGAAAGGTGCGAAGATTTGGAATGAAGATGTAATTGCAAGAATAGATAAACCAATTTTGAATGAAGGAGGAATAGCAGTCGTGAAAGGAAATCTTTGCGAAAATGGTGCAGTTATCAAGCCTTCAGCCGCTTCTCCGCATTTGATGCAACACCGAGGAAAAGCAGTGGTTTTTGAAACAATCGAAGATTATCACGCCCGTATCGATGACCCAAATCTCGAAATTGATGAAACTTCGGTGATGGTACTGAAAAACGTTGGCCCTAAAGGGTACCCCGGAATGCCCGAGGTTGGAAACATGCAATTGCCAAGGAAATTGCTAGAAAAAGGCATTACAGATATGGTGCGTATCTCTGATGCTCGTATGAGCGGAACAGCCTACGGAACAGTATTTTTGCACGCATCGCCAGAATCAGCCGTTGGCGGAACACTTGGATTGGTACAAAACGGTGACGAGATTGAGGTAGATGTACTAAACCGTAAAATTCATTTGCACGTTTCGGATGAAGAATTGGCCGAACGTCGCAAAAACTGGCAACCGATTGATTTAGGCTATGACCGAGGTTATACGAAAATGTATATCAATACCGTAATGCAAGCCGATAAAGGTGCTGACCTAGATTTTTTAGTTGGAAAATCAGGACACGAAGTTAAACGGGAGTCGCATTAAAATTTAATACAGCAGGGGCTCATAGCATAAGCTCTCATCGTGAACTGGTCGATAATTTCAGACTTGAGTATGTAGCACGTCCTAAATATTGGTTTTACAAAAATAAAAATAGTTACGCATCGAATGTCGAAATTTAATATATATAGCTCATCGGCTGGGTCGGGGAAAACATATACACTTACTAAAGAGTACTTAAAACTCGCACTCGGAAGCGATAAAGTTTTTTATTATAAGCGAATTTTGGCGATTACTTTTACCAATGATGCGGCGTCCGAAATGAAGGAGCGAATCTTGGCTGCCTTGAAAGACATTGCAGATATGCAGAACTTCAATGAAAAGTCAAAGTTCTGGGTAATGTTTCGAGAAATTGCTGATGAACTAAAACTACCCGATGATACCATACAACAGAGAGCGGCGGGGGTTTTTAGTCATATTATTCAAGAATACTCCGATTTTGCGGTAAAGACAATTGATAGTTTCATCAATCAGCTCGTCAATGCTTTTACCGAAGATTTGGGCTTGCCTCATAATTACGAAATCGTGCTTGATGGTAATACGGTTTTGACCGAGGCCGTCGAAAGTTTGATTGAAAAAGCAGGCCTTGACGAACACCAAGATTTGACTCGTATTTTGGAGCATTTCGTAGAAGAAAAAGTATCTGATGGGAAAACGTGGAATTTGGTAACTGAAGAACTTGCTGAATTTGGGAAACACCTCATCAATGACCAATTTTATTCCGCACTTATCAAGCTCGATTCGCTCGACTCGGAGGATTTTTGGCATATTTCAAATAATATTTATACTTATCTAAATTCGATTGAGGATGGTATCAAAACTTTAGCTGAAAATGCAATTCAATATATTGAAAATCAAGGACTTAGTATAGATGATTTTACGCAAAAAGTAAAAGGTATCGGTGGGTATTTTTATAATATGCGAGATGATTTTGAGGATGAATATTTTAGAAAAAAAGACAAATCGCCAAATTCTTACCAATGGGCGGCAATCAATGAAGACAAATGGTATAGTTCCAAAACACCAACGTCAACAAAGGTAGCCATTGATTCAATAAAGGAAGATTTAACGGCAGTTTTCAACGAAATGCAGGAATTCAAAACCCAGCATTTGCCTAAATATGCCTTATTTACGATGATTAAACCCAACCTTCGTAAACTGTCTTTACTTAAAAAAATCAAGACCGAATTTAATGCTGTTTTGGCAGATAAAAATCAAGTTTATATCTCGGAATTTAACCGTAAAATTCTGCAAATTATTTTATCTGAACCAGTGCCCTTTATTTACGAGCGTATTGGCGAACGTTATAATCATTTGCTGGTCGATGAGTTTCAGGATACTTCTGATATGCAGTTTTATAACCTACTACCACTCATCGAAAACTCACTGGCGAATAATCACTTCAATCTCATCGTGGGCGACGCCAAGCAGGCAATTTATCGTTGGCGAGGCGGAAAGATGGAATTAATTGTGCATTTATTTAAAAAAGACGTTAAAAAGTTAATGAATAATTCGCTCATAAAAGATTTTCAGATTGAGCAATTTATGTCGATTTCTAACTATTTAAACTCTGAAAACTTGACTACGAACTACCGAAGTAGTCGAGAAGTGATTGATTTTAATAATCGTTTTTTTGCTTCGGTGAAGAACGAATACGAAAATATTCATCCGTTTTTGAAAGATGTTTATGCTGGCTTTGTCCAGGAAATTCCCAAAAATGCCAAAACTGGTGGCCACGTGCAGATTGAATTTTTGGATTATGTAAAAGGTGAAAATCTAATGCTGGGCCGTACAGCAGAGATAATTCAGCAAGTGCTTGATGAAGGTTATTCGATGGGCGATATTGCTATTTTGTGTCGAAAAAATAAAGAATCGGCCGAGATGGCGAATTTTTTAGTCGAAGCTAATTATAATATCATTTCCCGTGACTCACTTTTGCTAAAAAACTCGCCAATTGTGCGGCTTTTAGTAGCTTTCATGCGTGTGGTCAATCAACCCGATAACCGTTTGGCAAAGTCGGAAGTTGCCTATTTATTTTATCAAACTATTCTTGGACGAATACCTGATAATAAAGACAATGATTTAATTTCGGAAGCCGTTGATGCCGCACAAATCGCTGATTTTTATTTGTTGTTTTTCCAGCATGGTTTCACACTTGACTTAATCAATTTCAATAAAGCAGGGATTTACGAATTAGCCGAAAAAATCATTCATGTTTTTCAACTTTTCGAGCGAACCGACCGCAAATCTTATCTTTTTAGATTCCTGGATGTGGTGCTAAATTACAGCCTCAAAGAAAGTAATCACCTGCAAGATTTCTTAAAGTTTTGGGATGAGAAAAAAGATAGTTCGGCACTTTCGGTCAAATCTCCAGCCGAGCAAGATGCCATTACAATAACAACTGTTCATCGCTCAAAAGGACTTGAATATCCAGTCGTGATTATCCCTTATGCTCAATGGGATACCGAACCAAATAATTATTCAGAACTTTGGGCAGATTTAGAAGTGCTTGATTATGAAGAACTTAGGTATGAAAAAAAAGGCGATACCGTTCAGCTTTTATCGGCTCCTATAAAGATTAATAGCAGAATGTTAATGACTGAGTTATCGGGACAATACAGCAAAGAATTTGAAGCGATTTTTCTCGAAAACCTTAATATGCTTTATGTGGCATTTACGAGGGCGGTCGATAAACTTTTTGTAATTTCAGGCAAAAATTACCACAATAAAGTGCAAGGAGTAGGAGGATTGATGCAAGGGTTTTTACAATCAGCCGAGATGTATCAACCTGACCAAAATATTTATGAAATCCATAAAGGGCATTTTATTAAAAAACAAAAGACTGCACCCGAAGAGCGAGATGTAATTTTTTTGTCAAAAATAGTAAGCGAAGATCGCAGTGATAAACTACGTTTACGTCGAATTTCTGAAAAAATATTTGACCCTGAGACGCTCGATAAAACCAAAGACCAATTGAATAAATTGCACGAGGCACTTGTGAAAATCAAGACTCGAAAAGATATTTCAAAAGCGATTCAACTGCTTGAATTTGAGGGAGTTTTGAGTCCGAAAGAGAGCGATGGAATCAGAGAGTCAGTCGAGAAAATTATTGCTTTACCCGAACTTAAAGCACTTTTTGATGAGGGCTTACAGGTCGATAATCAGCGAGAAATATTGCTCAATGGAGCAGAATCACAATGCCCCGACCGAGTAGTAATGAAAGATGGTATTGTGTATATCATTGATTATAAAACAGGCACAAGTGAAAACCAAAATAAACACGAACGCAACGCTCGACAATTGCGTAATTATGGTAAACTTTACAGCCAAATGGGTTACGAAAATATAGAAATGATGATGGTTTACTTAGAAACGCCTGAGGTTGTGCAAGTGGCGTAGATTATTTATTAAGTACTGTGAAATACAAGAAAAGGGCTTCGAGATATGGGATACGAAATACGAGATTTGAGATACGGGATTTTAGATGGTTCGACACAGCGATAAAAGTTTGATTATCAGTAGATTAAATAATATTTGCTTGTTGCTCATTTTAGTCTCATTAAGTAGGCTTCCCTTTGAATCTGTAACTAACTGATAATAAGAGACTTATCTGAAAATTAAACCCCGAATATGCACAAATTTGGCATATATCGGGGTTTTTCGTATTTTTAGTCTACCAAAACAACAAAATACAGATGCAACATACGCTATTCGATTTGAATTCTCCAAATTTCACCAAATTGACTGGGCGTCCCCGTACTTATTCAAGAATAAGACACAAATTGGAGCAATTTACCAAACCATTGATTGGGAAAAGTTGGAAAAACTCTTACCAGCAAAAAAAGTCATGT
>CAMAQF010000140.1 GCA_945860265.1 Emticicia agri
TATGCTTTGCTTCCTACGTTTGATTTGAGTGAAGCAGTTCTTGCCCAAATTGAAGATTATACTCGCAAAATTGCTGTCGGCTTGAACACTGTCGGATTGATCAATATTCAATTTGCGATAAAAAACGAAAAAGTTTATGTTATTGAAGCGAATCCTCGTGCTTCTCGTACAGTTCCGTTTATTTGTAAAGCCTACCAAGAGCCTTACGTAAATTATGCTACGAAGGTAATGTTGGGAGAGAATAAAGTTACCGATTTTGATTTCAAACCTGTTAAAAAAGGATATGCAATCAAAATTCCGGTATTCTCATTTAATAAATTCCCGAATGTAAATAAAGAACTCGGCCCAGAAATGAAATCAACAGGTGAAGGTATTTACTTTATTGATGATTTAACCGATGATTTCTTCTTGAATATTTATTCAGAAAGAAACCTTTATTTGAGCAGATAAGAGAATAGCCTTGATATAATTATAAAAAGTCGTTGAGCGAAACTCAACGACTTTTTTGTAGGACAGGTTTTCAACCTGTCAATTTTAATTCAACTTACTATAAAAAATCAAAAAAGGCTTCTCTTGATGGGAAGCCTTTTTTTAAAATAGGGGGACTTTCGCCACCCTGATGTTTTCACAACGGAAATTCCTTATTGTGAATTGCTTTCATATAATGTATTGCAAATTTAATTATATTTACCAAAAAATCATATCATATATGAAAAAAATATTAGGACTTGACCTTGGGGTTGCTACTATTGGTTGGGCTGTGACAAATGAAAGCGACGAAAATTTTGAAATTTTGGGAATGGGTACTCGAATTGTGCCTTATAACCTTAATAATCAAACTGAATTAAGTGAATTTCAGCAGGGTAAATCCTATACAACTAACCAAAACCGAAGAGAAAAACGAGGGGCAAGAGTAAACGCTGACCGCTACAAACTTAGGAAATACCAGTTAATAGAATTTTTGACCAGATTTGGTATGTTACCAACAAAAGAGCTTTTTGGCTTAGATGCCCTATCTCTTTATGGGCTTCGTGCGAAAGCTATTAAAGAACAAATTTCGTTGCAAGAAATTGGTCGAATCTTCTTTCATCTTAATCAGAAAAGAGGGTATCGGAGTAGCCGTAAAACTGGGCAAAATGAAAAAAGCGACTATCTCAATAATGTAAAAGCATTTGAGTCGGAATTACTCTATAATCAGCAGACTGTAGGTGTGTATTTCTTTGAACAACTTTCTCAAAATCCACATTTTCAGGTAAAGAAAAAGATTTTATATAGGCATAATTATATTTCTGAATTTGAAAAAATCTATGCCACTCAAGTAGCGTTTTATCCGACAATTTTGACCGATGACAATCTGCTTCTTTTGCGTGATAAAATTATCTATCATCAGCGACCGCTCAAATCTCAGAAAGGAACGGTTTCGGAATGTAGGTATGAAAAAAATCTGAAAGCCGCACCTAAAAGTTCACCTTTGTTTCAGTTGGCTAAAATATGGCAATCTGTTAATACGCTAATGGTTGAAGATAAATGGGGCAAACAAACAGCTCTTTCGCTCAGTCAGAAGCGGTTGATTGTTGCCGAATTGGATAAAACTGAAGAACTGACAGCTGCAAGAATCAAGAAAATACTGGGTATTTCGAATGAATTTAGCTTGAATACGAAGGCATTACAAGGAAATATCACCAAAATTAAACTTCAAAAAGTATTGGCTGACCGCCCAAATCTTTTGATTTTTGATGATTTTACGAATCTCAACGAACAGCCACTTTACCGACTTTGGCATTTGCTGTATTCGATTGATGAACAAGAGTTTATCTATAAAAAACTGATAGAAACTCCCTACAATATTAGTGCCGAACAAGCACAATATTTAGCCGAAAAAATAAGTTTTCCACAAGGTTACGGCAGTTTGAGTAGTAAGGCTTTAAAAAAGATTTTGCCTTATTTAGAACAAGGTGAAGTGTACTCAATGGCTTGCGAATTGGCTGGTTATAAACACTCCGATTCGGAAACTACTGCAAAGCGTGAGGTGCGTGAATTACTGCCCGAACTTGCATTAATCAAAAAGAACTCACTCCGAAATCCGATTGTTGAGAAAATTGTAAATCAGGTTGTTAATGTGGTCAATGCCATCATTAATGATCCAGAGCTAGGTCGCCCTGATGAAATCAGAATTGAGTTGGCAAGACACCTAAAAGATAATGCAGAACGTCGCCGAAAAACCGAAGAAAATAACAGAAAAGCCGAAAAACTATATAAAGAGTATGAAGCTAAATTGCTGAAAACTTTTCCAAATTTTAGGCGAGTTTCGCGAAAAGATATTGAAAAATACCGTCTTTGGCTCGAATTCAAGGGTGTTTCACCTTATGAGCCAACAAAATGTATCAATCTGAGCGAGCTTTTTAGTGGTGAATACGAAGTAGAGCATATTATTCCAAAGGCTAGACTTTTTGATGATTCGTTTACAAACAAAACACTTGCAAGACGCAAAATAAATCAGCAGAAAAATGATTTGACTGCCTTTGATTTTATGGAATCATTGAGTGAGCAAGCCTTTCACGATTATAAAGAATTGATTGCGAAAGCTGATATTTCGAGGGCAAAACGTGAAAAACTTTTAATGCAAGCAGAGGATATTCCACAGGATTTTATTGAGCGACAACTACGTGAAACGCAGTATATTACAAAAACGGTTAAGGAATTATTGAGCCAAGTTTGCCGAAATGTAACCACAACTACAGGTGGTATAACCGATTATTTACGCCACGATTGGGGCTTAGATAGTATTTTGCAGGATTTGAATTGGGGAAAATACGAAGCGGCTAACCAAGTAGAGGATTTTGTGGAAGAGTCGGCTGATGGAAGAAAGCACCACAAAAAACGGATTATTAATTGGAGCAAACGAGACGACCACCGCAACCATGCCATTGATGCACTCGTGGTAGCGTGTACGAAGCAAAGCCACGTACAGCAACTAAACAAACTGAACCAGCTTTATGATAACCAAAAAGATTTGAAAGAATCGGGACGGAAATTTAAGAAACCACTCGAAAACTTGACAGCTACTGCAAAAGAGGCCGTTGCAAGTATTTTGGTTTCGTATAAGGCAGGAAAAAAAGTAGCAACTTGGAAAAAAGATAAAAAGCATGGAGGAGTTGTGCTTGTGCCTCGTGGTGCATTGCACGAGGAAACCGTTTATGGAAAACTCAACGATAAATATACTGTTCGGTACGAGTTAGGGGTGAATTTTGATAAAGCTGATAAAATTGTTGATGAAAAAGTAAAAAAAATGGTATTTGCTCGCCTCGAAAAACACGGAAATGACCCTAAAAAAGCCTTTAAAAACCTTGAAAATGAACCTGTTTGGTGGAATGAAGCACAAGGAATAAAGATTGTAAAAGTGAAATGTTGGGCAAACTTAAAAAATGCTGAAACCTTACGCACCAACCAAGAAAACGAAGGTATTGCATTTGTAAAATCTGGTAATAACCACCATGTAGCGATTTATGAAGATGCCGAAGGTAAAAGATTTGAGAAAGTGGTTTCGCTGTGGGAAGCAGTTAAAAGAAAAAAGCAAGGTTTACCAATTGTCGATCGGACGCCCAGCGATGGTTCAAAATTGATTGTTTCGATGCAAATTAACGATTCATTTGTATTTGGAATGAGCTATGATGAACTTAAAAAAGCCATTGTCGAATACAAATATCAATTAATAAGTAATAATCTGTATCGTGTTCAGAGATTGGCAACGACCAATTACCATTTTAGATTACACACTGAAAGTATTTTGGATGATTCTTCTATTGCAAAAGATATAAAGAAATTCATTTCAATTAGGAGTATTGATAAAATGACCGCTATTAAAGTAAAAATCAATCATTTGGGGCGAATTGAGATCGTCAATGAATAAGTATTATTCTACAATTCCTTAAGGAATTTTACTCGAAATGACTTGTTTTCAAGGTTTTGGCAAAGATTTAGCTATGTATTTATTTCATACTAAATTTTTGCCATGCCATGATAAAACGTACGCTCTATTTTGGTAGCCCATGCTACCTTTCTACCAAACTCAATCAGTTGGTCATTAGCCAAACACTTCTCAAAAATGATACTGCACCAAGTTCAATTCCGATTGAAGATATTGGCGTGTTAGTGCTTGATAATCATCAGATTTGTTTCACATAGGGCTTAATTCAACAACTCATTGAAAATAATGTTGCTATTATCCACTGCAATTTCACACATCATCCGATTGGTTTAGTACTGCCCATGGAAGGAAATGATGTGCAATCGCAGAGGTTTAGGGTGCAGATTGAAGCCTCCGTACCCCTAAAAAAACAGCTTTGGCAACAAGTGGTTTCAGCAAAAATTCGGAATCAGGCTTTTTTGCTTAAAACCAACGAAAAGCCACATAATACGCTCGAAAGAATGGCATCATTGGTGCGTTCGGGCGATACCGAAAACCTTGAAGCACAGGCGGCGGTGTATTATTGGAGTCGTATTTTTGATGAAACACTTCAATTTAGACGGGGTAGAGAAGGGAATTATCCAAATAATATGCTCAACTACGGCTACGCAATTTTGAGAGCAACCATCGCAAGAGCTTTGGTAGGAGCGGGCTTGTTACCTACGCTGGGGATTCATCATACCAATAAATATAATGCTTTTTGTTTGGCTGATGACATGATGGAAGCCTATCGGCCATTTGTTGATAAAATTGTGCTGGATTTGGTGAAAGAAAACAAAGGATTGAACGAAGAATTGGATAAACCAACCAAAGCTAAACTACTGGAAATTATAACTACTGATGTATGGCTTGATGATGAACGAAGCCCGCTGATGAATGCCACCCATCGAACGGCAACTTCTTTATATAAATGTTATGCTGGGCAGAGTAGAAAATTATTACTTCCAAAATTTTTATGACAAGACTTTCAGAATACAGAATCATGTGGATAATGGTATTATTTGACCTTCCGACCGAAACGCCCGAAGATAGGCACGTTTATTCGGTTTTCAGAAAGCAACTACAAAAAGATGGCTTTCGAATGTTTCAGTTTTCAGCTTATATGCGACATTGTGCTAGTGAAGAAAACGCTCAAGTGCATATTGAACGCATAAAAAGATGGTTGCCCGAAAAAGGGCATATTGGTATTATGAAATTTACCGATAAACAGTTTGGAATGATGCAGGTGTTTTATGGAAGGGTAAAAAACAAAAACCAACCAGAAACACCCCAACTAATGCTGTTTTGAATCTAAAAAAGCCTTGTAATCTTGCAATTATAAGGCTTTTTCATTGTTTTTTTTAATTATAGTTTTCCTCATAAGTACTTATTTATCAATTGTTTATGACAATTCGTATTATGAGAAACCTAAATTTACATTATTTGAAAGCAACTCACAACCGTCATTATTACTCGAACGTTGTCACGGCAATTATGAGAAACCTAAATTTACATTATTTGAAAGCAACTCACAACTAATAATTGGGGAGTTAATTACTCCCCACTATTATGAGA
>CAMAQF010000141.1 GCA_945860265.1 Emticicia agri
AGGCACTCCTTCAACCTCAGCAATGGGCGATGTACCCTACATGAGAGTTGCTGAAATGTACTTGATAGAAGCAGAAGCAAAAGCACGTTTAGGTAACAGTGCTGAGGCAGCGAAAGTATTATTTGATTTGATAAGCAAACGCGATACAGGTTACAAACTTTCAACAGCCACAGGAACAGCTTTAACCGATGAAATCATGTTTCACAGAAGAGTGGAAATGTGGGGAGAAGGTGTAAGATTTACCGATTTGAAAAGATTAAATCTGCCTTTAAACAGAAACGGAACAAACCAAATTGCAACAATTGCAGTATTGTATGATGTTCCTGCTGGTGATAAACAATGGGAGTTCTTACTTCCATTAAGAGAAATTCAGTCGAACCCAGCAATTGTACAGAATCCTTTGTAGTATGTTGTATTTAGAAAAAAGCCTCCGTAAACAAATGTTTACGGAGGCTTTTTTTATGAGTCAAAAGTCACTTTTCAAATTTTATTTTCTTGTAAATATCTGATAACGAAACACTTGCTCCTTCAACCACAATTGCATCATCTAAACTATGAAAATCTTGATTAAGCCAAATATTTGGGTTTTCAGAGCGAACGTAAGTTGAAACAAATACTTTTTTGGGACTTACATAAATGATTTGTTGAAGGCTTTCCAAGTGTTTGTATTCGGGGAGTTTATACTCTACATCAAACGTAGAAGTAGCGGGCGAAAGTACCTCAACAATAATATAAGGATTAGTAATGATGGCTTTAGAGTTTTCTTTAAAAATAGGTTCTCCTTTTACGACCATCACATCGGGCATGTAAAAACCTCCCTCAAATTTTGGAATACTTACACCTGAATTACTGGCTAAAATATTCAACTCATCCCTGTTTGAAAATAAATTATAAAATATTCCAATAAGTGTCGAAACAAGTGTTTCGTGCCAATAAGAAGCTAATCCCATAGTTATAATTTCGTTTGCGTGATATTCCACTTTAAAAGGCAAGGCAGAGGCTACTGATAAATACTCTTCTTCCGAAGCAGGAATACTCACCAGTTCGTTTGTCTTTAATTGCTCAATAATGGTTTCTTGAAGGCTTTTAGCAACTACCATAATCTTCGATTTTTTATCAAATATATATAAAACAGTTCAAATTACTAACTACTCTTTTGGATTAAAAATGAAAAATATTAAGTATTTAGCTTAGTACAATCAAAAAATCAGTAAGCTATGCCTACGGATTTTTTTTATTACAAACTTGCGGGAAATGGGTCTATGAGTCTTTCATTTTGCTCCATCTTCAAGATTTCTTCTTCAGTACAAAGACATTCTTCCAGTTCAAATCTAATAACACCTTCGTTTAAAGCTTGTCCGATTATTACGAGTACAATTTGGTTGATTTTTAGGCTAAGGGATATTTTCAAATAGGGAATTTTCTCAAAATATACATTTATTTTTTCAAGCTATTTCCTTCCTCCTTTTTGTAAAAACTCTAATAAATCTGCCATTTCTTGGTTGGAAAGGGCATTTTCAAAGCCTTCCGTCATCAAAGAAGTACCCAAAGAACGAAACGACTTGATTTCACTTTTATTAACCATTACCTTTTCACCACCAATTTTATGAATAGTTACAGACTTATCGGTTTCGTTGGCTACGATTCCCATGTGTATAGCTCCGCTTTTGGTTTCGAGACTATGATTAACATATTTAGGGTCAACGGCTGCGTTGGGATCAAGAATATCATGGAGTATGGTAGCTTTACTTTTTCTGCTGATTTCTGTCAAAACAGGCCCAACTTCATTGCCAATACTTCCGTATTTATGACAAGACGCACAGGTATTGATAAAAATCTTCTCACCGTTTAGGTTATTTCCATTTAAAGTTAAAGCAGGTTTCATTTTGTCCATCGCTGCTTGCCGATTACTCACACCCGAGTCGCTAAAAAGCTTTTTGGCCCTACTTTTTGTATTTTCATTATCCGTCCACCAAAGTAAGGTACGCCTTCTTTCGAGGTCAAAATTCATTTCTCCTATATTGATAATACCTTTTTCGAGGCCAGTGAGCAATGCATCATGGTTAGATTCAATATAAAGCAACAAATCACTGGCATAACGACGGGTTTGTGGACTTAGGTCTTTCCACATCGCCACTACCTTCCCTCCAATTTCTTTTTCCCTATAATTTGAAAGTTGCCTCAAAGTATTTTCTTGAAGTTTCAGCGGTTGATTGTTTTTAAGACATGCAAACAAAACGCTTGATTTTTGAGCATAAGGCACAAAGTCTAGCAGAGATAAGTATTGTAATCGTACAGAATCGGGAAGCGAAGCGTCTAAAACCTTTGTAGAAGCCTCCTTGCTATATTTCAAAAACTGTGCAGAGGGTTGTAAATTAAGTTTTTGTCTGAAAGCTGCCAAAGAAGTCAGAAAATCTAATTGTGCCGTATATTCGAGCAAAATTATTTGATTTTCGATGCTTTTTCCATTTACTTTATCGGCTTGCTTTGCCAATTGAGTTATAACAAAAGCTTTTTCTCTATCTGAAATTGGGCTTGTTGAAAGATTTTGTAAAATGGAAAGAATATTTTCTGTTTCGCCAGAAATATTCAAGGCTAATGAAGCCAAAAGCGAAGAATTAACTAAATTTCTTTGAGAAATGAGGGCAAAAAGTTCTTTTGTTTTACCCTGTGCCGCTAAGGTAATGGCTGCTACATTCCATTCATCGTTAGGCAACTTTGAGGTATTTACCAATGATTGCAGAATCAAATCTTGATTCTTTTTGTAAAACGGATGATTCTCAGGCAAGATGCTCAAGCTTAGTGCCGCCTGCATTCGTACACGAGCATCAGCACCATTGAGCAGGCTAATTACTTTATTCAAAATTATTTCACTTTTGGTCAAATAACTTTCTGAAATCTTTAGAACACTCTCCCGAAAAGCAGCATTTTTATCTTGCAAGGCCAAGGCTACTTCGCTTGGTGTAAGTTTATCTGAATCACTCAAAATCCAAATGGCATGAAGACGAGCCAATTCATTATCAGATTCAAGATTTTTCTTCAAACCCAAAACGGTTTCATTGCTCAAAACGTTGTGCATCAAGAGTCGGTGAGCGGTATTTCGCACCCACTGATTCGGATTTCTAAGCGATTTTAATAAGCCTTCATTTGAGCTAAACTGGTTGAAATCAAAGTTTTCGCTTGAATTTTCTAATGAAATCTTATAGATTCTTCCTTGATTTTTGCCTGCATTGAGGTCTAATGTTTTTTCGATTTCGTCAGGAATCCATTCGGGATGCTCAATAACTTTACGGTGAATGTCAATGACATACATGGAGCCGTCTGGCCCGACACTCATATTTACAGGACGAAATGCACGGTCAGAACTCGCCAAAAGGTCCATATTTTCAAATACCCTTGCTGCTGAAAACGAGGCACCATTTGGATATATCTTATCTACATGAATCAAGTTCAGCACCACATCGGCTACCCAAACCGTATTTTTATATTTTTCGCCGAAAGCACCACCGCCGTAATAGGTTATTCCACATGAACCAGAGAAATAACCCGACTGCTCAGGATGATTTACCCTATCTTCTTGCTCACCAATCGGAAAAATACGAGCCAAACCATTTTCTTCATGGTTTGATGCGTTTTGTAAGGTATTTTCGGGCAATATTTGCCTTCCTTTCAAATATCGGTCAGGAAAAACCAAGTGTGAAATATGAGTCAAATTATGCGTTTCATAAAAACGGCCATATTCGTCCATTGCTAAACCAAAGCCACCAGAAGATTCGCCGAGTCGTTCCATTTGTCGGGTTTCGAGATTGAATCTTAAATCTTGTCCTCGTAAATCTAAGGTAGTAGTGGTATCGCCCCACCAATATGGTTTTCCATTGTTGCCGCCATTGGCTGCGTATATCCAATTATCAATTCCGTAAGTCAGCCCATTATAATTATGCTGTAAATTTTCTTTTGTAAATCCACCCATCAGGGTATCAATCTTATCAACATGATAGTCTTGGTTGTCATCGTGTAATTGTAATAAATAAGGTGGTGCTGCTACCAAAACTCCTTTCTTGTATGGCATAAAGGAATCTGCCAAACCCAGATTTTCAGCAAAAATGATTGTACTATCATAAATACCATCCTTATTTTTATCTTTCAAAACCAAAAGTCTACTCATTTTATCTTCTAACGGATAACCTGGCATTTCAAGTACCAAAGCATCCCCTCTTTCGTTAAATTCAAAATCAACGGGGTCTTTTATGAGTGGTTCGGAGGCTACCAATGCTAACTTGAAGCCATCTTGAATCTCGAAGCCTTCGGGTGTTTTTTGGGCTTTTTTACATGAAACTAATCCTAAAATGATAGGAATTGTCAAAAAGTAGATATTTTTTATCATAACAAATAAATAAGAAACGAATTCTACAAACAAAACATAAATATAATCTTAAAAAATTACATTATATCAAGACTAAAATAAAGATTAAAAATTTTGTTAAATTCAGCTTCCAAAAATTTAAAACTTATGAAACAAACCCTTAACGTATTTTTGTTTTTTTTCTTTTACATGCTATTCAAAAAAAGTTTTTACATTCGATATTGTCAAGTTAAGTAGTTTAATGTCAATAGCCGACAATTAACACTTCCATAAAATACTACCTATCAGTTTTTTATGAAAAACAAATTTATCGATTAAATATACCCATCTGCTTAAATACAAGTTTTGAGAAAGAATCCATGTATTTATATATTAACAATTGACGAGTATTTGGCCGACTCTTTACACTATATTTCTGACGCAATATCAACCTCATTTGGTTTTATTAATAACCCAAATTGTTCTGACATTCAGGAACAGTCCATCATCACTCCGAAAATATTCAACAAAAATATTTTTGAAGTCATTCTTAAATGAAAATAAATGAAGCATTATTGTTTATAAAAATACACTTATACTCTTGCAACATTAATCGTTGAAAACGAAAACTCTTGGTCAGACTATCCACAATGCGATTGCTGCACTTGATAAACTACCTTTTCCCAAGTAACTTACTGAGCTTTAATTTTTTGTCATTTTTGCTTTTTTCAGATAAAATGAAACAATTATCGATGACTATTCAACTTATCATTAATATATTTCTTTTAACAAAAACAATACAAAGAAAGGAGCAAAACACCAGTTTGTTAGGTGAAAAGGTATTTATATATTTGGATTTGATTGTTTTTTCGTTCAATTTAAATACTTAATAGCTTCTTCATACTGAAAAACAAAAAATGATGAAAGCTCGAATTGAACGTTTGAAACAGTAGATTATTTCTTACTTTCTTTTGCCCCATGTCCCAAAAGAGCATCACGCACTGAAATGTTTATTTCAAAACCCAAAATTAGAATCAATGCTACTAAATAAATCCAAACCATAAGAGCGATGAGTGTTCCGATTGAACCATATAGTTTATTGTAAGAGTTGAAATTGGTTAAATAAAAAGAAAAAAGAT
>CAMAQF010000142.1 GCA_945860265.1 Emticicia agri
TCAAATCCCAGAAAAAATCAAGTCCGATTTCGCCAATTAAAATAAACTTTCGGTGTTCGAGCCATTGCTCAATAACATTCAATTCTTCTTCAAAATTCTCTTTTACATAACATGGATGCACGCCCATCATGGCATGACAAACCTTAGGATATTGTTTTTCTAGAGCCAACATTCCATCAATTGTTTCATGGTCGCAGTTGGGCATCCAGATTTGTTTTACTCCTGCCGAAAATGCACGTTCGAGCATCGCATCACGGTCTTGGTCAAATTGCTCATCGTAAATATGAGCATGGGTTTCTATCATTATTCTTTAGTTTTTGCTTCAAAACATCCAAATACTCAATCAATTGCTTGATTTATTTGGTACTTAGTTTTTCTCGAAAATCTCATTTACTGAAGGCCCTAACTTCTTTTTTGAAACTCGTAATTTATATTCCAATGGCAATTGAAATGAATTTTGTTTTCATCCAAAATTATTCATTTTTGTTTAAAAACAAATTATTAAGGATAGTTTTGCAACAATGATTCAGTGGCAATCAAAATTTCAAAGGTTGTTGTCAGGAAATTATTATGGCAAAATTACGATTGAAAAAATCAAAAACCTTAACTTTGGCAATAAAACCATTGATGCATGAAAGTTTCAGTAGTAATTATTACACTTAATAATGTTCGTACAATCAGACAAGTATTGGAGTCCATCAAAGGTTGGGCTGACGAAATTGTTGTAGTCGATAGCGGAAGTACCGACGAAACGATAAAAATTGCCAATGAGTTTGGTTGTAAAACGCAATACCGAAAGTTTGATGGTTTTGGTACGCAAAAACGCTTCGCCGTTGATCAAGCCCAAAACAACTGGATTTTTATTTTAGATTCTGACGAAGTTGTGAGCGAAGAACTAAAAAAAGAAATTGATATAGCTCTTCAAAGAGTTGATTATCAAGGTTATATGGTGCCAAATACACTCGTTTTTTTGGGTGGAATCATGCGGTATGGGAGAGAATATAAAATGCCTCATTTACGCCTTTTTAATAAAAAATTTGGTAGCTATAACGACCGAGAAGTACACGAAGATGTAGTTTTGGACGGAAAAATTGCCACACTCAAAAACCACGTTTTGCATTATAGCTATGCCGATTTGACGGAGGTTTTTCAGAAAATGAATAATTATTCGTCTCGAGGAGCAAACGAACTCTTCAAAAAAGGCAAAAAAGCATCTTTACTCAAAGTCGCAACGAAATTTCCTGTTACTTTCTTTACCGAATATTTTATCAGACTCAATTTTTTAAATGGTTATCGTGGTTTTGTTTGGGCTTTCACGCAGAGCGTTTATGCAACGATGAAATATTTGAAGTTGAGGGAGATAACAAGAGAATGATTCAATGATAGATTGAGTGAATGATAGAATAGGCAAATTCAAACATTCACTCAATCACTCATTCTATCATTGAAAATTAATTTATATGACCAAAATCGGATTAATATCAGATACGCACGGATTTCTAGATGAATCAGTTTTTACGCACTTCAAAGATTGTGATGAAATTTGGCATGCTGGAGATATTGGTTCGCTCGAAATCATTGAAAAACTGGAGGCTTTTATGCCAACTCGCTTTGTGTATGGCAATATTGATCAAAAAGAAATACAGTGGAAAGTACCTGAAAATCAAAACTTTATGATTGAAGGCCTTGAGGTTTGGATGACCCACATTGGTGGAAGTCCACCAACTTATAATCCAGCCGTAAAGAAGCAACTCAAAATAAAAACGCCCGATATTTTTGTTTGTGGACACTCACATATCCTTAAAGCCATGCGAGATGTGAAACAAAATAACTTGATTTTTTTAAATCCAGGGGCAGCAGGTAAACAAGGTTGGCATAAAATGAAAACTTTGCTTATATTTACATTGGACACTGGAAAAATGTCTAACTTAGAAGTCGTAGAGTTAGGTCTGCGAGGAAAGTAATTTTTTGCCCTTAGCCATTATGGAAAATTATAAAAAACATATATTTACAATCTTATTTTTGTGGTTTGCAATCTCTGCAACAGCTCAACTTACACAAGGTAAACGCATTGAGTTTGACCGCAGAAATGATGTAGATGAGGAAAACTTGGTGATACCACTCAATAAAAGTGGCGTTTTGATAATGCAGTCAAAAGTTGAGGCTTATCATCGAAAAGCAACCTTCGATTTTTATAAATATGATAGTACACTTACTCAAATCTGGAAAACAACTTTTCTTCCTGACCCTGATTATGATTTGATGAAAACTTTCCGAAACCAATATTTTATGTATGTTTTGTTTAAAAAAATTGACAAAATTGATATTGGTGTTCTAAGAATTGATTTAGAAACTGGCGACAAATCATATACTGAAGGAAACTTGCTTACCAACATGAATATAGAGCATTTTGTGGTTTTGCAAAGTAAGGCTTTTATTGGCGGAAAATACAATGATCGTCCAGTGGTCGTGATGTTTAGTTTTTTCGATTATACTTCTAAAGTTTTACCTGAAGTTCATAGTAATAATCTCGAAATTAACGAATTAGATGTTGACGAACAGGGCAATTTTCTTTATTTAATGCTAAAAAATGACCGCAATTGTCAGTTTATAGTTAAGAAATATTCTTATGAAGGAAAGTTGATGAAGAGTTTTACTTTAGGAAATCGAGATACTACGCCAATTTCTGGCGAAGTTTTAAATATTGACAAAGAACACCCGATTTTGATGGGAAATTATGCCGATGGTTGTTCGCTTTTTGCTCTAGGATTTTATGTACAGCAGCTAAACGAAGATTCCAAAATACATTACATCAACTTTACTGAGTTGGATAATTTTTTCAGTTTCATGAGTGCAAAAAGAGAAGAAAAAATCAAGCAGAGAATCAAGCAGAGAAAACAAAAAGGTAAAGACGTAAAACTTAGATACAGATTGTTTTTGCATGATATTATTCCGAGTAATGATGGTTGGATAATGTTAGCGGAAGTTTTTTATCCTGAATACAAATCAACACAAAATGCAACAGGCTGGAATAATTGGCGAAATTATCGCATTGGAAATGATGTTTATAATAATTTTCGATATTCACACGCCATCGTTTGTGGTTTCGATAAATCGGGTAAGTTGGTGTGGAATAATAGTGTTTCGCTAAAAGATATCGAAAGCAGTGAATTGAATGCTAAGGTACAAATGACGCAACAAGACGATTATCATATTTTGGCATATCCTGATGAAAAGCTTATTCGTACGGCTGTAATTAGAGGAAACGAAAAAGTGAAGAATTTGGAAAATTTTGATTTAAAAGCCAGTTCAGAATCCGATAGAATTGTTGCTGCAGAGCGTACAAATTTAGCTGCTTGGTATGGTAAAAGTTTTTTGGTATATGGTTATCAAAGCGTACAACGTAATAACGAAATTATGAATACTGATGTATTTTATATTTCTAAATTGACATATACATTTAAGGAAGAAGAGTAGGTTTTCAAATTATCGCTTTTGCTTTTAGCTTTTTTGCCAATTTTTTACCACTATCTGCTGGCATCAAATATAAGGCTGTTGAAAGCCAGTCTGAGACAGTACCGTCTTTTGCAATAATACTAACTTGGTGCGGTTCTGTATGGCCGATTCCTGTTTTAGGGTCGAGAATGTGAGCGTATTTTTTGCCGTCAATTTCTACAAACTGATAGGCATCGCCAGAGGTTGAAATTCCGCAGTTCTTCAAGAAATATTTTTCTTTGTTAATTATAATTTCCCAACCCTTGAGCGATTCAGTTGGTGAATTTGAAACAACAATATTTCCTCCAGCTTCAATCATGGCCGATTTTATGCCATTTAATTTCAATATTTTCATCATTTCATCTTCGGCAAAGCCTTTTCCAATTCCTCCAAAATCAAGCCTCATACCTTTGGTTTCGAGCATTATAGATTGATTATTTTTATAGAAAACTATATTTTCTATGCCAATTTTAGCTTTTGCTTCGCTGATTTGTGTAGGAGTTGGTAGTTGTTTTTGGCGTTTCATGCGTCGCCATAGTTGGGTAAGTGGGCCAATTGTCACATCAAAGTTTCCTGCTGATAATCGAGCAGCCTTTAGCGATTCTTGTAGAATATTCCATAAATCAGCACTTACTCTTATGTATTGACCGCTGCCAGCAGTTCGGCAAATTGTGTTTACTTCGCTATCTTCTCGATAATCACTGAGTGACATATTCAATTCATCTAGCCGAACAAAGGCCTTTTGAGTAGCGTTTTTGGCTGATAAAGAATCTGAAGCATAAACAACCACTCGAAACATTGTTCCCATTTGTGGATAGGTATATTCAAAACGGTTTTGTGCAGAAAGTTGTAAACAAAAAAAGAGGAAGCTCCCTATTCTCAAGAGATGGAATGGGAATAGGGGGCTTTTAAGACACTTACTTAATCTCAAATAAAGCATCGGCTAGGTTCGTATTTACTTGAATTTTAGTGGCTGTGAGAGCCAACTGAGCCATTCCTAAATCTTGTTTTAGTTTATGGGCAAATTTTACACCGCTAATTTCTTTATAATCAGAGTAATCAGAAATAATAGTTTGGGTGCCCATTGGACTTTCAGCAGTTAATGCTTGACGAATTTTCAAACCCGATGCTGTATCGTAGTATTCTGTAATTTTTGTCTCACCAACTGTGACTTCAATTTTGTGAGCTTCTACATCACCTACTTTTTCTTTACCAATATAAGTTACTTTTGCTCCAATTGCTTTATAATTTGCTTCTGGAACAATATAAGATTGCACCGCAATCGCTTTTACTTTTTCTGGTTCTGTAATTTCTTGTGAGCCTTGCATTCCACCAACTTGTGCCTTTACGCCATCACAAACTTGCTTCTGCACTTCGCCCATGCCAACGACACTTACAGATTGAAGGAATTTATTGGTTGGTTTTTTTTGAATCAAAACTTCAAGCGATTGTCCTTGGATTTCGCCAGTCATGGTCATTGTTAAATCTTTAATTTTGTCGATAGCATCGCTGCCACCAATTGCCTTTACATAATTAGAGATTACTTCGTCGGCAGTTTGAGCAAAAGATACAGTGCTTACAAATAGTGTAGCTAATACGATACTAATTTTTTTCATTGTGTTTTTTGATATAGTGAAAGTTTAAAACCGCAACAAAGGTGTGAAACACTCGAATATATTCCAAATATTTTTATGATAATTGGTGTTTTAAGGCTTTTTTTGCTTAGAAATGAGGGTAGTATTACCAAACGGTATCAAAAAAGCAAATAAATTCCTGCACCCGCAAAATATCCCAAAAGTGCCAAAAGTGAGATACGCTTCAAATACCAAAGGAAATCTATTTTCTCCATACCCATAACTGCTACTCCCGCAGCCGAACCGATAATCAGAATGCTTCCGCCCGTGCCCGCACAATAAGCCAAAAACTCCCAAATTTTGTGGTCGATAGGGAAGCTACTAAGGTCATACATGCCCATTGTAGCTGCT
>CAMAQF010000143.1 GCA_945860265.1 Emticicia agri
AGACTTATGACAGCTGTTCAAAAAAAACCTCAAAGCAATTATATGCTTGTCATTCAAGCACATGAAGGAATTGATGCAAAAAAATTACAGGAATTGATGCTTGTAACCCAACATGACAAAGTTTTTTTTGCAAATATTCTACATATTTCACCAAAAACAATTGATAGGTATATCAAAGAAGATAAAAAATTCAATCCAACAGAGAGTGAAAAAATGCTTAAATTAGAGCAAGTTTATGATTGGGGAAAAGAAGTTTTCGGTAACATTGAGTCATTCAATAGATGGATTGAAAAACCTGCTTATGGTTTAGGTTATAAAGTTCCCAAATTGTTAATGCAAACACATGGAGGTTTGGATTTAGTTGAAGATGAATTAATTAGAATCGCTTATGGTGCATTAGCCTAAAATTTGAATGATAGTTTATAGAATTACTACCCCAAGATTTGCAAATTTAACGGCTTCTGGGCGAGTTGCAAGGTGGAATGTAAAAGGTCAATTCGTCATTTATACAGCTTCAAGCATAGCTTTAGCTTGCCTCGAAAACATTGTTCATAGAGATAGCGAAGGTTTAATGGGCGATTTTAGAGTGCTATCTATTGAAATTCCAAAAAGAGTTTTCGTAAAGAGAATCGAGTTAAATGATTTACCCAAAGAATGGTCTGACAATGGTAATTTTAAAATCTGCCAAGAAATAGCCACAAATTGGTTAGAAAATTCAGAAAGCTGTTTCCTTTGTGTCCCATCTGCTATTATCCCTTTTGAAAATAATTTCTTGATAAATCCCCAACACCCTGACTTTAAGTATATCAAGCTACAATCTGTTCAAGAGTTCACTTTTGACAATCGAATAAAATTTACATGAACGTTAGCATAATTATACTCGCTGCGGGAGCCTCTTCTCGCATGGGATCTCCCAAACAACTTTTATTGGTTGATGGTAAAACACTAATCAAACGAATCTGCGATACCGCAATGGATACGACTTGCCACCCAATTGTACTAGTTTTAGGAGCAAATCGTAATATAATTCGTAAGGAAACCGAAAAAATGCCAATAACAGTAATTGATAATCCACAATGGGAAAACGGAATTTCGAGTTCTATAAAAATGGGTTTAGCAGGTGCTTATATGACCGAAAAAGCCATTGAAGCTGTTATTTTCTTGACTGTTGATATGCCTTACGTAAGTGCCGAATTAATCAATAAAATGGTAGAAAAAGCCGAATCCGACGAAAAAGTTGAAATTGTAGCTTGTAAGTATGATAAACAGATTGGTATTCCAGTATTATTTAAACGTAGCATGTTTATTGATTTACTTGAACTATCAGGTGATGAAGGAGCAAAAAAAGTTATAATCAAAAACAAAGACAAAGTCGCATTTATAGATTTTCCTGAGGGCAAATTAGATTTGGATACCGTCGAAGAATACCGCAATTTTGTATCAAAATATAACTCGAATTAATGAAAAGGCTGATTTTTTATCTTTTATTACCAATAATATACTTTATTTCTATATTACCATTTGGTGTATTATACATCCTTTCTGATGGTTTATATGTTTTAATTTATTATGTTTTTGGTTACCGAAAAAAAGTGGTCAAACTTAATCTCGAAAGAAGTTTTCCTGAAAAAACACCCGCCGAATTACTGAAAATAGAAAAAGAATTCTACCAATATATTGTTGATTTTTTTCTCGAAACCTTGAAATGTATCACTATTTCGCAGGCTAAATTAAAGAAAAGATTGAGTATCGAAAATGATGAAATATTGGATAAATTATTGACAGAAAAGAAAAATATAATCGTTACTGCAGGGCATTTTGGCAATCATGAAATGGCTAATTTATCGCTATCTTTTCTGATGAAATATAAAATAAAAGGCGTTTATCGACCACTTACTAATGAATATTTTGAAAAACTATTCTATGATTTTCGTACAAAATTTGGCACAATGATGATTACAATGGCCGATGCTTCAAAAGAAATTGCGAAAACTGAAGACTTTAATTATGCTTTTTTTCTTGTAAACGACCAATCTCCCCCACCCGAACGCTCTTATTGGACAATATTTTTAAATCAAGAAACTGGATTTTTTACAGGGCATGAACGCTTTGCCAAACAATACGATATGCCAGTTATTTATATGTGTATCAATAGAATTGCAAGGGGAAAATACAAAATAAAAGTTGAGCTAATCACTGAAACGCCTAATTTGCTCACAGATGGTGAAATTATTGAACTTCACGCTCGTAAACTCGAACGAGATATAAAAGCAAATCCATCTGTATGGTTTTGGTCGCACAAACGTTGGAAATATACTAAAGTAAATGATGAAATTGTTCCTGTAAGTTACAAAAAATGAAAAAAACTAAGTTTCTGATTTTAAGATTTTCATCAATCGGAGATATTGTATTGACTACGCCTGTAACCAGATGTATTAAAACACAATATCCCAATGCTGAGGTACATTTTGCCACAAAAGAGTCTTTCAAAGTATTAGTTGAAAATAATCCATACATCGACCAATACCATTTACTAGGTAAATCATTAAATGAATTTATTAGAATCTTACAAACTGAAAACTATGATTATATCATTGATTTACACAATAACCTACGGACAACAATAATAAAACTGAGACTTTTTTCGGTAAAATCATTTAGTTTTGATAAACTTAATTTTAAAAAATGGCTTTTGGTAAATCTAAAAATTAATCAATTACCCGATGTCCATATTGTTGACCGATATTTAAAAACAGTCAAAAGTTTAGGCGTAAAAAATGATTTAAATGGACTTGATTATTTTATTCCTGAAAAAGACAAATTAAAAATTAACGAAACTTATGTTGCGTATGCCATTGGTGGTCAACACTTTACAAAAAAACTACCTGCAAGTAAAATTATAGAAGTTTGTCACAAAATCAAAGGCAAAATAATGCTTTTGGGCGGAAAAGAAGATAGCCAAGCCGCTGAAGAAATTGTAAAAACACTTGGTGATAAAATAATTAATGCCTGCGGCAAATATAATCTTAATCAATCTGCCTCACTCATTCAACAAGCCGAGTACATCATTTCGCACGATACAGGCTTGATACACATTGCTTCTGCATTGAAGAAAAAAGTAATTTCAATTTGGGGAAATACTATCCCTGAATTTGGAATGTACCCTTATTTAACTGAATTTTCAATCATTGAAAATAAAGATATTTCATGTCGCCCTTGCTCAAAAATTGGTTATGCTAAATGCCCAAAAGGTCATTTTAAGTGTATGAATGAACTAAACTTAGATTTTTGAGTAGTAAAACTTCAAATTTCATCTCGTTTTATAGTAATATCGTCTCCAAATCGATCTTTTGATATGGTTTTAAAGGTGTTTTTAACTATTTTTGTCTAAATCACCCTAACCTTCATCATTCATGAAAAAAACTTATCTTATTGCTCTTAGTATCTTTATTTCTTTTCATTCGTTATCTCAAAAAATCATAAATCGTGACCCTCAAATTGAGACATTGGTAAGTCAGATTTCAAGTGATAGTTTAAAGATATTTGACGAAAAACTTGTTTCATTTGGTACACGTAGCACGCTCTCAACAACGACTGACTCAAAACGTGGCATCGGTGCTTCTCGTCTATGGGTTTTGAGCAAATTTCAAGAATTTGCCAAAACATCAGATGGTAGAATAACAGCCGTTCTTGATACTTTTACACTACAACCAGATGGTCGAAGAATTGATAAAAGTATTGCAATGGCCAATGTAATGGCAACTCTAAAAGGCACAGACCCCAATGACGACCGAGTTTTTATGGTTAGTGGACATATAGATAGCCGTGTAACCGATGTAATGAACCGTGAATCGGCTGCTCCAGGTGCAAATGATGATGGTAGTGGTACGGTAGCGGTTATTGAGTTAGCTCGAGTAATGGCTAAATCTAAATTTCCTGCGACAATTATTTTTGTAGTAGTAAGTGGTGAAGAACAAGGATTGCTCGGAGCAAATTATTTAGCTGAAAAAGCATCGAAACAAAACTGGAATTTGGAGGCTTTATTGAACAATGACATCATGGGTTCAAATAATTCAAACGAAACAAATATCATTGATAATACTCGATTAAGGATTTTCAGCGAAGGTTTACCGGCTTTTGAAATGGACAAAAAAGTAGGTGCTATACGACAATATGGTGCAGAAAATGATGGAAAAGCTCGTCAATTGGCACGTTATGTAAAGGAAACTGGCGAACGCTACGTCGATAATCTCGAAATAGTAATGATTTACAGAAACGACCGTTTCTTACGTGGAGGCGATCATACGCCATTTGTAAATCGTGGTTTTGCGGCGGTGCGTCTTTCAGAGATGAACGAAAACTTCTTGCACCAACATCAAGACCTTAGAGTTGAAAATGGTGTTGAATATGGTGATTTAATAAAATTTATGGATTTTGAATATCTCCGTAAAAACACTTGTGTAAACCTTGCTTCATTGGCCAATCTTGCAAAATCTCCTTCGATGCCACAAGATGTAATTTTAGACGTAAGAGGTCTGGGAAACTCAACAAACTTAAACTGGAAAGCCCCGAAATCTGGCAAAGTAAAAGGCTATTATGTTTTAATGCGTGAAACTGCAATGCCTTATTGGCAGAAAAAGTTTTTCACAACAAACTTAAAAATATCACTCCCATATTCAAAAGACAACTATTACTTTGCCGTACAATCGGTTAGCGAAGAAGGAAACGAAGGCTTGCCAGTTTTACCAAGAGTTGGACTACGTAATGCAGGAGAATAATTTATTTTTTAACAACTTGACAAAATCATTAAAAATCGGTTCTTTAGGGTCGATTTTTTATTTAAAAACTTAAAAATTTCTCAAAAATGGTAATTATTGCTAAAATATTAATCGGATTAGTCGCTATTGAACATTGTTACATTCTTTGGCTCGAAATGTTTGCTTGGACAACTAAAGCCCCAAAAATATTTAAAGGATTAAAGAAAGAACTCTTTGAACCAACGGAAGCACTCGCTGCCCAACAAGGTCTTTCTAATGGTTTCTTAGCGGCTGGCCTAATTTGGTCTTTATTAATTAAAAATCATGCATGGTCTTTATATGTTTCAGTATTCTTTCTTTCATGCGTTATTATTGCAGGAATATATGGCGGTCTAAAAGTTGGAAGGAGTTTTTTTTACATACAGGCGATTCCTGCTATTTTAGCCTTAATTGCAGTTCATTTATAAAAAAATGGTATGCATGACACACAAAGAAAATGCCCACCAAACAGCGGGCATTTTGACTTATGGAGTACAACAAAACCACAATAAAAGTACGGATTGAACCGCAATTGTGATTTTGTAGCAAAAACATGTCTATTTTATGATTCTACCAACGATTCGTCGTGTTGAGAAATATCTAAACCTACATTTTCGTCAGCCTCAGATACACGAAGTGGTAAAATCAAAT
>CAMAQF010000144.1 GCA_945860265.1 Emticicia agri
AAACGGCCTCTGATTGCCTGGCCTCTGTATTCTCTTTTTACCTGTGTTTTAGGAACTCCATGTAAATTGGCATTGGCTAATTTTTGCAGCCATATAATTGCAATGATTCGTTTAATGTAATGTTGCCAATCAACGCTTTTACTGGTTTGACTTGCCGAAGTAGTAATCCGAATATTGAAAATCTCTTCCAACATTCTGAAAAGCAACTTTTCACCAAATCTTGGTTTGATGGTTATTTTATAATCCGTTTGGTTGTGGTTGAAAATTGCTTCGCCAACAAACCTTCCGGCTGTCCAATTATTATTTCGGTAATCGTATTCAGCTAACTTAGAATCATCATCTGCATTGTAATTGGCAGAGAACCAAAAAACATTCTTGCTTTGCGATTGTATGAACTCCTGCAATACATCGGCTTTTGCCGTTTCATTATCAAAGGGCAAGCAATCAAAAGCTGTGATATGTTTAAGCGTTTCAGCCATTAATCAATACTTTCTGTAAATCGTTTATTTTTTCTCTTTTAGAATCTGCATCCATATTGCCCAGGAATGCCTGTAAGATTGGTTTTATGCTGATTTCCCAGAGAATGTTTAACGGTTGGTTTAAAAAATAGAGGCGACCTGAATGAACACCTTTCAGTGACTTGAATATATCAACCACTTCTGCAAAGAATGTATGACCAACCTGATAGTTTTCACCTAATTCAGGCATGGCAGAAACTTCTTTATTAAACCGTTCGCAGCGATGGATAAAAGTTTCAATATCTGCATCGCTGATATTCATCCCTAATTCCTTTTTCTTTTGCTGTATCATGTTCCAAAGAATACCCCTATCAAATCCTTTGAACTGCCATAGAAACCTTCTGCGTAGGGCAAAGTCAATGCGTTCGAGTGAAAAGTCTATTTCGTTCATTGTGCCAATGAAATAGAGATTGGCTGGAAGGGCAATTTCTAAATCACCAATGGAAAGTCTTATTTTTTTATTGCGATACTCTAATGCAGAAAACAGTTCACCAAACAGCCTTGAAATGTCTGTACGGTTTATCTCATCGAGTATCAAAATATGAGGAAGTGGATCAGCTTTTATTTTCTCAATTAAATTTAGAAGATAGCCGGGCTTTACCACACTGCTTTTATCTTCAATGTGCATACCGGCAATAAAATCTTCGTAATTGTAATTACTGTGCAGTTGCAGGTGATGTATGTGTTCTTCAAAAATCTTGTGAGAATTTGCAAAATACTCTTTGATGTTTTGCTTGTTTCGGAAATATTGCTTCGTAATTAGCAACTCAGCCAATCGGGTGGCGGAATGTGTTTTGGATGTGCCCGGAGGACCATAAAACACCATTGCTTTTTTATATTCAAACAAGGTAACTTCTGAAACATCGTCTTTGCTTTCACCAAAATTCCAGGCATCCTGAATATCTTCATCATAGAAACTTACTTCATAGCCAAATACCTCATCCAGTTTCTTACGTATAGCCAATATGCTTTCATCAATATCATCCCACAGACCTTCTGTATTCTCTTTATCTAAAAGACTAAAGAAAGTATTGATGATGGCATCCTTGTGTTTCTGGGCTGCAATCGCCTCGTATTTATCAGGGTCGCATAAGTGTAAAAGAATATGGTGGAGGGCAAGAAATTCCTTTCCTGCTTTTTTCAGTCTTTCGTCTGCGGTGGCGGTGGTAGTTTCGTTGTTATAATATAGTTCCCTGCAAAGTGTTTCTATGTATTTTTTTAAAGAAGCAACTTCATTGATATTCTTGGCTTGGAGGTTGCTTTTTACATCTCTGAAAAGCAAAAGCAAATAGGATATTTCAAAGGGCTTATTTAGTTTGTGTCGTTGACCTGCCGAACCTATACCACCATCTACAAAAACATTGGTGAGTTTGTCGTTATATTCATCACCTAAAAATCTTATAACTGTACTCTTCTTTCCTGAACTTGTCATATCAGAAGCAGGCATACCCCAAAGCCAAATGAAATGAGCAAATACTTCCTGAACCTCTTTTGATGTTCTTGAAAACTGGTCTTTTGATTTAGCATCAAAATTGCGGTCGCCAGTGTCGGGATTATCTACAAAAGCTGTTACACAAGCATTGAAGTTGTCAATGGTGAAAACGCCCGGATTATCGGTTATGTAACTATCGTTATTGAGGATACTCTTTTGCAGAAAAGCATCAAAGTAATTGTACACATATTGTTTTGCCCAGCTTGGTTTCATATAAATTTATTTTTTATTAATTCTATTTTGAGTTCGGTCGTCCTACCATTGGCTATAACTTGTTGCTATCCTCCATAAATTGTTTATAGCATTAACAACGAAGTTAAATAAAAAAATTAGCCATGACCAAAACGCCACCTCATCGGGTGGCGTTTTTTTGTTATCTAATCATTTGATGGCCTATAACAACTTTCAATTCTTTGATTGATTGGGTTAGTTTGACGTATTCCTTTTCTTTTTGTTGGAGCAGCTGCAGGGCTTGGATATTTTTACGGAATTTATCCGGAAAATGGATAGCGTATTTTTGCCCTTGGTGGATGAGGTTGGAGAGTTCTTTTTTTCGAATAAAGGGAATAACCGAACCACACAAAACTTGATGAAATCGGCGACCTTGCCACAATGCATACAAGATCCAGAATAAACTTTCTTTTTCTTGCTCCGACTGACATATACAAACAAAGCAATTCGGACAAGGCTCTGAAAGTGGTTTTCCACTGTTATTTCCTCTATTAAGGATGAAAAAATGGGGTTTTTGGTACGCTGCATCTACTCTGTGCGTCTTTAGCTTAAATTGAAACATAATTATTGGTTTAAAAATTATGCTTCGGGCACTCCCTTTTGCGCTTTGCGCACACACAAAAAACCTCAAAAGAAAAAAAAGGAAAAAAAAAAGAAAGTGCCAGCAAAGGGGCAAGGATATGAGGTAGGCAAGTTTTTTGATAAAAAAATACTACCCGACCACAGGGCGAGAAATAGTTGTATTTTCAAGAACTATTGAGGAAATAAAAGACGACACAATCTAAAGGATTTGAGGGGGAAGATTTTATTATCAAAACCCGTAGGGCTTGAACTTGCAAGCCTCATATCTCGCCCTAACTTTGCATTTATTTTTTATTTTTTATTTTTCGATTCAGAATCAAGGTTGAAAAAATCTAATTCTTTAATCTTTTCATTTAGAAATCTGTTATAGTCAAAAGGAATAGCACAAAATCCAAGGCAATAAATATTTGTCAAAGTAGATATTATGAATTTTAATCAATCTATGAATGAAAAAATTCACTATTCAATCAATAATAGCATATAAAAATGAATATTACTTAAGTTGGCAATCCCACTGAAAAAAGAGACAAATCAAACTATACTTTAATCGTTTTAAAACACAATTCTGATTAATTAAACATTGAATAGACAAATGTAGTGCCCTAAATTTGCATTTGATTTTTTATTCTTATTTCAAAAATGAATCATTGAAAGTTTGCAAAATGTGAAATAAAAATTCCAAATAGTTTGACTGAATGCGGTAGGAAAAGTGGCGCTTTTCTCGAGAGTAATCGTGCGTCATTTTTTTTACCGCATGTTAGGTGCATTTATTTCTTACTATTAATAATTCCAATTAGTATTGACAAAACCAAACCTGTAACGGAATAGATCATGGAATATCTGTAATCAATTTTTGTTGACTTTCTCTTGTTTATCGAACTGTACCGGTGAGATGCATATTGATTAAATATGATATGTATAGGATGATACCCCATTATTCGTCTAAAAATTAATCTACTTATTTGAGAATAAACTAAAACACCTAACGGTAAAAAAGCAGTCAACATGTCTTGTTGAACTTTGTAATAAAACCAAATTATACAGATTCCAAACCATCCAATTAGCACGTAAATATTCCGTAACCATTCGACTAATGGCGTGGTTAGTAACGAGAACCAGGCGAAAACAAAAAATAATGTGTCCAAATTTTTCAAAGCATCCTTTTCATGAATTTGTTGCTTTTTAAATATTAACTTGAATTCTATAAACAAGCAAAGCGAAAGAATAATGACGGAAATTAGGTTTGGTTTTGTCATTACAAATCCTAAATCAAATATTTTATTTTCACTTTTTTTCATTCTGGTTTTACTTGCGTTTGCACCTAACTTGTTGCTAACCGCCATAAAAGCATTTATACAACAAATACAAATGTACATAAAAACTAATCTTTTAATAATGAGCAGCATAATCTACCTCACCAAAACGTGCCCGATGAAGGATAAAACACACTGCCAAAGATTGAAAAACATGACCTGACTGTTGGAGCATACTGGCAATAAAAGAGACCGAAAATGAATGAAAAGCACATCAGTTGAAAACTGACCGTTATCGAGGTTGTCAAACCTACTGTAAAAAAGAAAAATAGAACTGTTATCAATTCAATCCATAAACTACATACGAAGTAAGAATTCAATACCCATAAACTAAAGCCAGCCCAAAAAAGAAAAGGGAAAACAGCCTTGAGCCAGCGTTGGAAAAAAACGAGGAAACACGTAGCTCGACGGAGTGTTTCCGAAGTTGTGCGCGCGAGCCGACAGCGAGTTGAGAGAAGGTGGGAGACGAAGAGTTGCGACGACAGGAAGCAACGGGAGACGACCTATGCAGTATGCACAAGGGTCTGGCACAGCGACGGGGCTCAGTGCAGGCTTGTTTTTGATTTTTAGCGTTGGATGGAAAAACAAGCGGTTGAGGAACGAAACTGCTTGGTGTGTTGCATAAGCGCATTGTGAAATGGAGCGAAGCAAGGGAGGGCTACAATGTGCTTGATGCAAATGGCAAAAGCAAGGCTGATGTGCATTGCTTGTGGGAGGACATCAGTCTTGCTGTGTTGTGTGAGTGAATTCTACTGAAAATGAGGGCGCCGAAGGTATCAGCTTGCGTACCGAAAGGCAGACTCATTGAAGTTGAATGAACGGTGGACTCAAAAACTGTGACAGACCCGCAGCCTGAACGATATAGCAGGCGAGCATAACCCAAGTAGCGGCAGACCCCCAGCAAACAAAGAGTGAGAGAGAGCGAGGAGAGCGAGGAATTTGTAGGGACGAAGCCGAACGAACACCTTGATAGGGTCTGGGGGAATGAAATAGCTACGACTGACGACGTAGGACGAACAGGCGAGAAAAACGAGAGAACAGCCGCTTTGCCGAATTCTGAGGCAACGGCTAAGGAACGCTAAAAACAAGGGCGTTGAAAGGCAACCCTGCATTTTCAGCCTTGGGATTTGACTAACGCTTGTTATACCCTTGTTTTTACGTTTTTGCGAAGCTGTGAGACCAAGAAGGAAGACCGCTTTACCTTTTCGTTATCCGAAGTTGAGAATAAAA
>CAMAQF010000145.1 GCA_945860265.1 Emticicia agri
TGTAAAGCCACCGTGTGAAAAACCATAAACACCTTTTGACTTAAATGGCCTGTGATTTTTAGCAGCATAAACATACTTGAAATCGCCATAAGCTTTATCAAAGGCAAGCCATTCTTTTGTTTTTTGTTTTTCTTCTGTTCTTATAAATCTTTCGTGTACTTCCTTTTTCCCTGTTGCATCTGGATCAATTTTATCAGCTTCATCTAATAAACCTGTAAGCACAAAACCGTGATCTGTAACCAAATGAACTTGATTATAGCCCATATTGAGTAACAATTGAATTTTTTCAGTTAATACTTTTTCAAATTCACTGAATAACTTGATAGCACCCATTTGTAATGTTTCGCCTGTTTTGTCTATATCCTTATAGGTAAGCACCAAATAGTCTGCTTTTATCCCATAATGCAAAGCTGCCAGATACATAAAAGAAATGTCTTTCCCCGTAGCTGTAATTAGTCTTTTTTCTCTATCGCTATGGTCTTTAAGCACTTCGTTATTGCCAACATACAAGGCACTCATATTGTGTTCTGTTTCCGAGGGCATATCGGCTAACATTGTGTTGGTTTCTATTTTGCAATTGCCTTGCAATTGCGAAGCAATAAAAGCTGCTATTTCAAAACGAACACCATCTCCAACAATAATTGCAGTGCCGGGTTTTGATTGTGCAATTAACTGCGGTAAATAGCCTTGTTGGTCTGTTTTATAAGTGCTGCTATGGTCAAACCAGTGCTGTAGTAACTCTTGATTTAGGCTTTCGTAATGTTCTTGTAATGGTCTAACAATGGCTTCTTCCTGCAAAAAAGATGCATAAATATTGCGTATGGCTCTATCTACCTTGTGAAATGATTTGGTATAGAAATCCGTTACTTTAACCAATGAATTACACTGTGCCAATGCCTTGTTATCAAACTCAAAAAGGTTGATTACATCATCCCACCAAAGCGGAACGAAGTTCGCTGCTTTGCGATTTTTGATACGTGAGTGTAGTTTTTGAAGTTTTTCCTTTACAAATGATTTATCTCTAAAATTGGCTGTAATCTGCACCAATTGCAGTTTATCAATTGCTATAAAGCAATGTTCGGGATGTACATTCCAAATATTTTGTTGTGGCGATAATTGGAAGCCTGATATGTATTGGCTAAGTGATTGTGAATAGGTATTGCTATCTAACCATTTGTGATAAACGCTTAATAATTCTGGTTTGATGTCATTATTTAATAAGCCTGCAAACAAATGATTAACTACTTCGGATGCTAATGTTTTTGTGGGAACATTTCTATACGATTGCCCTATGAGTTCAAATAGTTTTTCTTCAAACAGTCTTTTTACATCTGGCTCTTTATCTGAAAAATAAGTATCAGGGTTGCTCAAAAATGGTAGCAATTCATCTTCAATAGAAACAAGTTCTTCTAAGTTTTGCAGAATTTTTTTCCACCAACTAAGGTCTTTGCCGATTCCCAATTTAGCCGCTGTAAGCAGCATTGGATTGTCTAAAGTGATTTGATGGCCAGTAGTTGCAAAAAGTTTCTTGCGTATCCATTCAACAGGATTACTGAGGTCAACACAACCATGAGTGAAACAGTAATCGAATAAAAAACTCAATTTAGAAAGAGGTCGAGTTACATAAAACACCACCTTTTCATTTTTAAATTTACTTTCTGTTTCGTGACGCAACATTAATTCTTCTTGCACAGTTTGCCACTCTTCGGTTTTGGTATTGTCTGTTTTGAAGATGGTATAAGACTGTTTCTCGATGATTGGCAATAAGTAACTGCACTCACCTGTAGGGTCAAGTATCACTACCCTGTTTCTGTGGGAAATGTGTTTTTCTATATCTTGTATGATCCATTTATCTGTCATATAAAAAACCTTATTTTTTAATTTGTATATTTTCCAATGTTTTGGATAATTGCCCTACCAAGCCGTTTTGTGATATGAAGCAGTAATAGTAGTGATTTATATTGTATCTGTTAGGTTTGTAGGATTGCGAGGAATGGGTCTATAGCCATTTGCAGCATCAAAACAATTTGGGTCTGTGCCGTTGATCGTAATAAGTGCTTGTAATACTTCGGGCACATCAGTAAAAGCATCGTACCAAAGACTAAAGAAACCAGTAACAACCGCTTGCGTTTTAATTAATTGTGCTACTTGAACCACATTAAATGCTGGTGCTTGCCTTGCAAGGTCAAAAAGTTGACGGTTAGAACTAACAGCAATCATCGCATCTTTTCTTTTTTGGCTGCGAATATCTACCACATTATTTCTTAGGTCAATTGCTGCAAGTCTAAGCAAATCAATTGTGAGGTCTGCTTTTTGAACTTGGATTGGATTTATTCCATTTTTGGCTGTAACAATGGCGTGTTCTGGAATGGCAGCTACTTCAATTGTAAAAGGCAAATGGGTGTTGTGTTCTTCGGGCAAGTAATAAGTGTTGCTATCAATTGGAGTGTTGCTTTTTGCATTGTTGCAAGGGCCACAAGCTAAAAGCATATTATCCCAACTTATGGGGTCGCCTGGTGTAAACCCTGCTGGTGGATTTTTTGGAATAACGTGTTCTACCTGTAAACTGTGGCTAAGTGGCTGATTGCAATACACACAATAATAACCTATACGCTTTACCAATGCTAACCGCCAATTTTTATAGTCAGTAGGCATTATTGCATTTCCAAAAGCATCGGTTGGAGAAATTCCTTTATCTAATGGTCTCATTTTTCTTTAGATAATTTATTGAGTTCTAAAAATGCTCTTACTGCCGGGTCTGCAATGTCTTCTAATTCTTTCTGTAATTCGTTTCCTGCTTTACCTGCTTCCAAGTTTGAAAGGAAGACTTTACTCTTATCAAAGAGTTCTAAATTTGTTTCCGAATATGGATTTGGCACACCCATTATTTCTGTCGAAACAGTATCAATTTTCAACTCATTTGGTGCTACATCCATTATTTTATCTAAGTTCCATACTTCATCGCTTTTTAAACTCTGTACTATAAAAGGCGAATGGGTTGTAGCCACAAATTGAATAAGGGGAAAGGTGTTTTTCAAATCATTTACAATTCTGCGTTGCCAGATAGGGTGCAGGTGCAAATCAATTTCATCTATCAACACAAAACCCGGTGTTTCTTTTATAGCGTTTTTGCCTAAATGAGGGTTTAGTTTTATGCAGCGGTATGCAATATCTGCCACCATACCAATTACATTGCGGTAGCCATCGCTTAATTGGCTAAAAAGTAGTCTTTCTCTTTTGCCTTCGGGAGTTGTAAAAAATCCAATAATATCATCATCCTTAAAGCTAAAAGCCATTTTTTGCCAGTGCTTGTCGGGGATCATAGAAATGATGCACTCATTGAAAGTTTCTAAAAATAGTTTGTTATCAGCTTCATTAAATTTCCTTACTTCATCTTCGAATGTTTTGTACCAAGACAAAAATTCTTTGCTTGATGATTTGGGAGAAAGGCATTTCAAATAAGCCATTTCCACACCTTCCCCTTGTTTCCTGTAAATTGCCTTCTTTTCTTCGTGTTCAGCCCAAAGTCTGCCTGTGCCGTGATAGGCAATTACAGGGAATGTAACACCTCCTTTGGCTCTACTTTCTTTAAGCATTGCTTTGGCTTCCAGTTCAATATTTTTAGCTTTTACAAATGTAGTGGTGGTTTTGGGGGTAATTTGCTCTACACTGCGTAACCAGCCATCATCCATTTTTTTGTTGTTCACTACTCCAAAAGCTGTTATTTCAACTGGAAGCTGTGGACGGGGTTGCCCTTCAATTGTTTTTACTCTAATTTCATTTTTATTGATACTGCGGGCTTCGTGTTTAGCCACATCTATACCTCTTAAAAAACTGCCTGCTGCTATTGCCAAAGCATCTAATACAGAGGTTTTACCTTTGGCATTTTCGCCAATAAAAACAGTCATTCTCTCATTGAGAGTAAAGGTTTTATCTTCAAAGCCCTTGAAGTTTTTTATTATGATTTGCTCTATTTTCATGTTATATAATTATATATTTTAATAGGTATTCATTTTAATATATTTTTGGCAACTTTTTGTTACAATAATCTGTCACATATCTTGTCGAAATTTGTGACAACTTCCAACCCCCAAATCCTAATTCTCCATTCCTAATTTTTAATTCACTCATTACCAATCAGCATTTAAGTATTTTGTTAATTGATTTGCTTTTAGCACTTCTGCTCTCAGCAAATCTTTCTTTTGTAATGGGGCTATGTTTTTGCCCACACCATCATCCAGTTTAGGGTCGTAGCCTTCGGCTATGAGTTCATCTATTTTGGTAGTGAACAATTTTATTTCTTGCAATTGTAAGCGGATGGTTTCTTTCTCTGTTTGTGCTTGTGCTGTATTTACATCTTGCAGGGTAATTTGGCGGTATTCTAAGTTTTGTACCCTGTGGCTGATGTAATGCGATTTGAGTTTAAACAAACTATCTCTGTTCCATTTGTAGATTAAGATATACGCTTCAAAGCCTTGTTGCTGCCCACTGCTTAAATGCCATATAAATGGCGTTTTGGGCAAGTACATAAACAAGTTGAGGTGATTGCTTAATTGGTTGAAGAAATGATGCTCTAAATATTCGTTTACAGAACGCCCCAACAAACTATCCAACTGCATATACTGTGCTGCTGTGAAACCGTTTTGTAAACAATGCTGCTCTAAGCGTTGGCTTAGGGCTTCTTCGCCCGGTAAGCCTACCAATGGAATTATGCCATCATCATCTTGCTGCAAAAGGGTACGAATGGCATCTGCCAAAAACTCTAAAGCAATTTCGGAAGCTCTTGCTGCTGGCACCATGTTCGCTTCTTTAAACCAATACCATACATTGATGGGGTTGACCTGATGGCGATTGCAAAATTCTTCCAGATCATTGTTGCTTTGGTACAATGTAGCAAAAGCTTCTTTTATTTCTCTTACTCGCTGCTCATCAAATGTTGTAATAGGTAAGTTTTGGATATGCTGTGTAACTTCTGCTATTGGGTTTTGTAATTGTGCTAAAAATGCATCTTTGGCTTCTTTAAACACAGCTAAAGAACCAATGGAAAAACCCATCTTGGCTTCTACCTGTT
>CAMAQF010000146.1 GCA_945860265.1 Emticicia agri
ATTTCAAATTCCCAGGACATACTGAGTTTTTGGCTGATGCTTTTGGAGTAAATAAAGAATTGATGTTTATGATTAGCGAAGAGCTGAAAATTGGTGTAGCCACTGCTCATGTCCCTTTAGATCAAGTAAAGAAACATATCAACAAAGAACTGATAATTAGCAAGTTAGAACAAATAAAATCATCTTTGATTCGTGATTTTGGCAAACAAAAACCAAAAATTGCTGTCTTGGGGCTTAATCCACATGCTGGTGAAAATGGTTTATTGGGTATGGAGGAAAAAGAAATCATTCAACCTGCTTTAATTGAATACAAAAATAAAGGAAATTTAGTTTTTGGGCCATTTCCAGCCGATGGATTCTTCGGAACAGCAGCTTGGAAAAATTATGATGCTATTTTGGCAATGTATCACGACCAAGGTTTAATGCCATTTAAAATGATTGCCTTTGAAAATGGTGTAAACTTCACTGCTGGCTTACCAAAAGTACGTACTTCACCAGATCATGGAACAGCTTACGATATTGCAGGCAAAAATATTGCTGACGAATCTTCAATGTTAAACGCAATCTATATGGCCATTGATATAACAAAAAATCGCAAGGATTTAGCTGAACTAGAAGCTGGTTCGATGAAAAAGAAAAGCATCATACTAAAAGAAGCAAGTATGGAAGACTAAATTAGCCTCATTTGAAAGATATTATTTCTTAAAATGAAACAGACTGTAATAAAAATAATCAATAAAACTCAGCGAAATCACTGAGCGTTGGGCTTAACATTGCAGCTTTAGCAACAATCAAATCTTTTTATAAAATAATCAAGTCTTATAATCTCCCTCTCCTGTAGGAGAAGGAGATTTTAAGACTAATACTTCCGATGTTCGGTCAAAATTATATAGTTTTTATTTTGCAATGAAAACTTTTAAGATACCCATTTGTTTTTAAACTATTTGGTTTAGAATATCGGAAAGTTTATCAAAACTAATTTGTGCAATTAGCTAATCGAAACCAATTCGATTTCAAAAATCAAAGCTTGACCTGCCAAAGGGTGATTACCATCAAGTATTACACTTGTAGCCGAAACTTCTCTTACAATTACAGGCATTGATTCTTTTCCATTATGCATATTTAGCGTTCCACCAACTTCCAACGGAATATCATCTGGAATATCCAAACGGTTGAACGTAAAAATCATCTCTTCGGATGCAGGGCCATATGCCTCCTCCACTGGAATATGTACCGTTTTTTTTTCGCCAATAGCCATGCCAGTTACCCCTAAATCGAATCCCACGATAACCATTCCACTACCAACTTGAAATTCTAAAGGCTCTCGCCCTTCCGAACTATCGAACAACATACCATCGCTTAGCGTTCCTTTATAATGTACCGCTACATTATCGCCTAATTTTACCATTTTTTATCTTAAATTATGAATTTATTAATGATGAATGATTAGATTGAAAAGTATGAGAAATAGGATAATCGTAAAGATAATTTATAAATTTTAGTTCATAATCTTTTTTAGTATGCTCTAGCAAAAACCACACGCTTGTTTGAAGGGTTTCCTGTAAGTATGCATTTTCCTTCTTCCTCTACCGCATCCAAAGGAATACAACGAATAGTTGCTTTTGTCAAATCCTTGATTTTATCTTCGGTTTCCGAAGTTCCATCCCAGTGACAAAGTAAAAACCCGCCTTTTTCAATTTGTTCTTCAAATTCTTCCCAAGTATCAATTTTAAACATATTTTCTTGACGGAACTTAAACGCTTTCTGATAAATGGCCGATTGAATTTCGTCGAGTAAATCTTTAACATAACTCGCAACTCCTTCTAACTGGCGAGTTTCTTTTGTGAGCGTATCACGACGAGCAACTTCAATCTGCCCAGCTTGTAAATCTCTCATACCAATAGCCATTCTAATTGGAACCCCTTTTAACTCATATTCGGCAAACTTCCAGCCTGGCTTATAATTTTCATTATCATCATATTTTACAGAAACACCATAAGATTTCAACTCATCAATGACAGGTTTTAAGGCAAACTTGAATGCATCGGGTTCTAATTCTTTGTTTGGAATCGGAACAATAACTACCTGATACGGAGCTAATTTTGGTGGAAGCACTAAACCTAAATCATCAGAATGAGCCATAATCAATGCTCCCATCAAACGTGTACTTACGCCCCAAGAAGTTCCCCAAACGTGTTCGAGTTTACCTTCTTTATTTTGAAATTTCACATCAAATGCTTTCGCAAAATTCTGACCTAAAAAGTGCGATGTTCCCGCTTGTAAGGCTTTTCCATCTTGCATCATAGCTTCAATACATAATGTTTGGTCTGCACCAGCAAAACGCTCATTGGCCGATTTAAAACCTTTGATTACCGGCACTGACATCCATTCCTCAACAAAACTGGCATAAACATCCAACATTTGTTTTGTTTCATCCATTGCTTCTTTTTCGGTAGCATGAGCGGTATGGCCTTCTTGCCATAAAAACTCAGCCGTACGTAAAAACATACGGGTACGCATTTCCCAACGAACAACGTTTGCCCATTGATTTATCAAAATTGGCAAATCACGATGCGATTGAACCCAATTTTTATATGTATTCCAAATAATAGCTTCACTTGTCGGACGTACAATTAATTCTTCTTCTAACTTGGCTTCAGGGTCAACTATTAGTTTTCCAGGATTATTCGGATCTGATTTCAAACGATAATGCGTGACTACTGCACATTCTTTGGCAAAACCTTCTGCATTTTTTTCTTCTGCTTCAAATAAACTTTTTGGCACAAAAAGCGGAAAATAAGCATTTGTATGACCTGTTTCTTTAAACATATCATCCAATGCTCGTTGCATTTTTTCCCAAATAGAATAACCATAAGGTTTGATTACCATACAACCACGTACAGCAGAATTTTCGGCTAAATCTGCCCGTTTTACAAGTTCGTTGTACCACTCCGAGTAGTTTTCACTACGTTTTGGAAGTCCTTTACTCATGTTTTTTTGATGAAAAATGTAGAATTAAGAATTATGAATGAATTTGAACAAATTTAATTACCGTTCAACACCACATTTCTTATTTTTAATAAGTTATTTTAATTAAATTGAATTTTTGATGTAATTAATATGTTTTATTGTTATTAAAATCCAATTAAGAATCAGTTTAGTTAAAAATATTATAAGATATTAATAATCAAACAGATTGCAAAGATAGGTTTTTATATTAAGTTTGTAATATAATGTTACTATTCTATAATTGTTTCTTTAAATGGTAATTTTATAAAATAATGTGATTTTAGGAAATGAAAAAAATATTTTAAAGAACGTACAACCATTTCCTATACTGTCGCATCTCATACATAGAAATGTTTAAAGCCCATATCTAAATAATAGAAAAATGAACACTTTCAAATCAATAAAATATTTATCGGTAGCAGTTCTTTTGAGTGCATGGGGATGTAATTCATCCAAGCAACTTGCCACCAATGGTGAATATGATGATACTTATGGCTCATCGAAAGATGCTCCACAAGTAGCTTATGCACCACTACAAACGCCTGAATACGTTGAAAACCAACGTTATCAACCAGAGGAGCCACAGATTCAAGGCCAAGAAAACGCAACTGGCACTGATGAATACTATGATGAGAATTATTTAAACTCTCGTAAAGTAAATCGTACTAATAATGGCGGTACTGGCTACAATTCTGGGTTTGCTAATGGCTATCAATCAGGTTGGAATGATTATGCTTGGAGTCAGCCTGTTGGTTGGTTAAGTCCATTCAATCGTTTTGGCTATGGAAATGGCTTTGGAGGTTATGGTGGTGGCTTCGGTGGTTATAGTAGTGGATTTGGAAATAGTTTTGGCACGAGCCTTGGCTTTGGAGGATTCAATCGTTTCTATGACCCATTCATGAGTGGAAGCTTCGGATATAATTCGTTTTATAGTCCTTACAACTCTTTCAGTAGTCCTTTTGGCTTTAACTCATTCTATAGTCCTTATAGCTCATTCTATAGCCCATATAGTTATTATTCTTATGGTGGCTACTATGACCGTTTCGGTGGTTTTGGCAATAATTATTACACAAATAATTATTATAACAACATCACATCAAATGTTAATGGTGTCAGTGATAGTCGTGTACGTACCTATGGCCCACGTGATGGCGGTAGTGGTTCGAGCACCTATAATCGTGGATTTACAAATTCAGCTGTAAACAACGGTGTAAATACAGCTGACGGTCGTTATGGCACAACAAACGGTCGTGCTGGTAGTACCGACGCATCTTCAAGAAGAGGTAACGGTAGTTCATCATGGAATGGCAGTTCGGCAAACAATGAATATAATAGAGTTAACTCACGCAGCGTTGGTGGAAGTACCAATAGTTCAAGTACCTCAAATGATACATACTACGCTCGTCCACGTAGAAATGTCAATTCAGAAGGAGGATCATATTCAAATTCAGGCAATAGTAGCACAAATAGCAATTCATCTGGTGGATATAACTATTCACGTCCTTCGGGAACAAGTCGTTCATCTGAGAGTGGTTGGTCAAGTGGAAGTGGCAACACTTCAAACTCAAATAATTCGAGAGGTTCGTCTACACAATCATCTGGCTGGAGCAATAGCGGAAGCAGTAGCTCAAGCTCTATTGGTAGTAGCAGTGGATCAAGTAACAGTGGCTCAAGTAGCTCTGGTGCTAGCAGCGGAAGTAGCCGTGGGCCAAGATAATTGATTTAGGTTTGTTCAGACTCTTTATTGAGATATTTTAAGAATCCATTCGAGAACCTCGCTGAATCATAGCGTTTGGCGAGGTTTTCTATTAAAACTAACCTAAGTAAACATTACCTTTTCTATGAAGTAATTATACTAAAGATTATAAATCTGGTTTATTTTTCTTCAAACTTCAGTATTACTACAATGAAGATTACACAAATTTTTATGGCCTCTGCTTTGATTTTGGGAGGAATAGAAGCACAAGCACAATTAACGCTAGGTGGGCATTTTTATGGAGAAGACGCTTTTAGATATTCACAATCTAAAGTAACCGGTTCTGCTCGAATG
>CAMAQF010000147.1 GCA_945860265.1 Emticicia agri
ATTTAAAGTAGTAAATTATATTTGTTACTCTGAAAAAGAGATAAGGGATTTTATAGCTATAATTCTAAATCGCCAATTGGTTGATTTTATTTGGTAATTGCTCTGTGAAAATATGTTTTTAAAAAATTTCCAACTATTACAAAGACGAACTCAGCTTAATTAATTATTTTTTCATAAAACACTGATAATCAATTAATTTGTCGTTAATTAAGCAAATGTTGGAGTATAATTTACTTAATAACTAATGAAAGGTTTAATTAATATTTAAAAAAAGCAATAATTTATCAAAAAATAGATACAAAAATGACGCAATTGATAAAAAAATACCTAATTCTATCATATTTTAACTGCTAACTATTCCCTCTTTGGGCGGAGCGTTCCGTAGGTTAGGTTGATTTTAAAATCAGTCAAGGTTTTATTCACTATAGAACCCTTATTACAACTGTAATTACCATCAAAAAACAAACATCAACCCAAAATCCTATCCATTCGTTTTTGAAAATTTACTAACTTTGGCTTTCAATCTCAATAAACTAAACTACTATGAGAATATCTTTAAGTGTAAGCATTGTTTTATGTGTATTCTTTGCCTCTTTCGAGAACGCCTTTTCGCAAGAAGATGAGGCGGGCAAAACAGGCAAAATTGCTCCAGAGTATCAGAAAGAAATTGTTCAATTGGCTCAAAATAAGCAAATTCAAGCAGCATTTCAGTTAATTTTGTCAGAAAATAAGCGAAACCGAGAAGAGCTAATTATGCTCAACGAAATTCCTGCTCCGCCATATAAAGAAGAAAAAAGAGCGGCTCGTTTTGCTACCATGCTCAAAGAAGCAGGTGCAGATTCGGTCTGGATTGATAAAGTAGGCAATGTGATAGCCTTACGTAAAGGCAAAAACGCTAAGCGTTGTGTGGGTTTTGATGCACATCTTGATACTGTTTTTCCCATCGAAACTGATGTAAAAGTAAAATTCAAAGGCGATACACTTTACGCCCCTGGCATTGGCGATAATACCCGTGGTTTGATTTTACTTCCTTCAATTTTGCGAGCAATGGAGGCCGCAAAAATTGAAACTCAAGCTGATGTTTTGTTTATCGGAACCGTCGGTGAAGAAGGATTAGGCGATTTGCGTGGCGTAAAGTATCTTTTTAATGGTGAAGGCCGAAAAATAGATGCTTGGATTGCGGTTGATGGCGGAGATATTAGCCGAGTAAATACAATGGGTCTTGGGTCGTATCGTTACCGAATCACGTTTAGAGGGCCAGGCGGACACTCATGGGGAGCATTCGGTTTGGCCAATCCACAGCATGCTTTGGGTTCTGCCATTCATTATTTTTCTACTTCGGCCGACAAATACACCAAATCTGGAGCCAGAACAAGCTATAATGTAGGCAGAATCGGTGGTGGTACGTCTGTCAATTCGATTGCTTTTGAATCTTGGATGGAAATTGATATGCGTTCAGAATTTCCTGATAACCTCAACCAAGTTGATGCAATTTTAAAGGCATCGGTAAAAAAAGCTTTAGACGAACACAACGCCATGAAAAGAATGGGGCCAGCCTTAACGGTTGATATTGTAAAAATTGGCGACCGTCCATCGGGAGAATTACCAGAAACACTTCCATTGATTCAAAAAACAATGGCGGTTTCTACATTTTTTGGTGAAACTCCACAATTAACTCGTGGCTCAACAAATTCAAATATTCCAATTTCAAAAGGAATTCCAGCCGTTACAATTGGCCGTGGTGGCAAAAGTGGCAATGCTCACTCGCTCAACGAATGGTGGTACGACTTTGAAGGGCATAAAGCCATTCAAGCTGCCTTGCTAACTTTGGTTGCCGAAGCTGGTTTGGCAAAATAAAATTGTATAAATATGGCACACCACTTTTTCAAAATTGACTGTTCCATATTTGTAAGTTTATTTCCGTTAGGTCAAATATTTACTCCGTTTATGTATCTATTCTTGCCGTAAAATCCTCAAAACCATACATTTACGTTATTCCGTGAGCAATACATCCAACATCAGAATTTTGCTTTTTGATTTTATTGCTTGATTATTTTACTACGAAAGAAGATTTTGCTAAATAACATATTTACACTTCCAGCTTGTAGCCTTTTCCGTGAATATTGGTAAGTTTTACGTTTGGGTCATGCTCCAATTTCTTTCGAAGTTTCGAGATAAACATATCCAAACTTCGGCCTACAATTACGCCTTCGTCTTCCCAAACTTCTTTTTGTAGGCGATTACGGTCAACGATTTGATTGAGATTACTCGCAAAAATGCCTAATAATTTGGCCTCTTTGATGGTAAGGGGAATTTTTTTCGATTCAAAAACCAACAATAATTCTTCGGAATAAAATTCGTATTTACCGAGTTGCTTGGCAGGTTTATTACTTGGTATTTCTTCCTCTTTTTGCTCAAAAGTGGGTTCTTTTTTGAAACGTTGTACACTCCAGAACACCAAACAGATACCCAGCAAACCAAGTCCTAGCAGATAAAGATGCTTACTTATCCAACTCGATTCTTCAAATTTGATATTGATACAATAACATTTGCTAGGTTGCTGACGCCCTAAACACGGAACAATATTTTTTTGTTTTACGCCCAAAACTGCATAGCCAAAAATCACCTTTAAAGTATTACATTCAATAACATTCACTATATAATTTCGAGGTAAATCATTGCTCGAAATTACCCTATCAATGATGCGAACCAAAGAGTCAGGCTTGAATGAAAACCCACTTTCAAACGAAATTTCAAACTCATTTTCGGCCAAACGATTGATAGGTAGCACAGTTGAAGTTGTATCACCTGTGTAACGCAGAACTCGGTTAGCTATTTCTCGCATCACAATTACCTCCTTTGCAGACTCAAAATCAGTTTTACCCGATTTCTCTGCCACAAAAGAAACAATTGTAAAAAGTAAACAAACTACGACGAAAAAAGGAAGAATTTTGGATTTCATAGACAAAAATAAAGAATCTCGACCACAAATAATCGGTTTTACAATCATTTTACAAGTCGTTTACAGTCTATTTACAAGGATTTAAGCAATTTTATACTTTCAAGCTACTAGCTTTGTAGAAAAGCTGATAGTTAGTGGTCATACCCCAAAATCAACAAAGAGATAAAAACATCTATTTCAATTTGAACAATGAGAAAATATTTTTTACAAACGCAAGTTTTTACTTTTCTGATAATAATATTTTTGGGTACTTCCTGCAATGGACAAGTCAAAACTAATTTGCCAAAAGAAAATATAAATCAACAACCGAAAATGATACGAACACAAGGTGTAATATCTGGAAATGTTGGTTGCGAGTTGCAAGATAAAGCAGGAAACTTATGGTTCAGTACATCGGGCGAGGGTGTATATCGCTACGATGGGAAGTCATTTACTAATTTTACAACAAAAAATGGACTGAGTTGCAATGAGGTGAGTGCAATAATAGAAGATAAAAAAGGAAATATATTACTCGGCACTAAAAGCGGTATCTGTAAGTATGATGGGGAAAAATTTAGTAAATATTTTGAATCAGATAGTTTGTCTAAATTGGTAATTACAAGCCTTTTAAAAGACCGAGAGGGCAACATTTGGTTGGGTACGATGAATAGCGGTGTTTATCGTTACGACGGAAAAAACCTTGCAAATTTTCTAAACAATGATGACTTTAAATTTAATCTTGGCACCCACAATCAGCTCATTTTAGATATTTTACAAGATAAAAATGGCAACTTATGGTTCAGCTCTTGGAACGGCGGTGGCGTATGGCGATTCGATGGAAAAACTTTTAAAAATTATCTTCCTTCTGCTGATTATTACTTGCGAAATGAAGATGGACGGTCGAATAATAAAAACGCCCTGCCTACTTATCTCTCAAATTTAACAAATTCTCAGTCGAGCAACAATATTTCTGATGATATGATTTTTTCTATCACAGAAGACAAACTGGGCAACTTATGGTTTGCTACCCGAAGGCATGGAGCTTGTCGATTTGACGGAAAAACATTTACCAGTTTCAGAGAAAATGAAGGATTTGTAAGTTATGGAATATCTTCAATTTTGGAAGATAAAAAGAGAAATATTTGGCTTGCAACTGATAAGAATGGAGTGTTTTCTTATGATGGAAAAACTTTCAAAAATTTTACCACAAAAGATGGGCTAATTAACGATTCTGTTAAAAGTATTTTGGAAGATAAAAACGGGAACCTTTGGTTTGGCACAAGATGGTTTGGACTAAGCCGTTATGACGGAAAAACCTTTACAACATTTTCTCAAAATGAAAATTAAAGTAATTTAGTTAGGCAGAATAACAAGAAATCAACAAAATATATTTCAAGGCTAAATCCTGAGCTGCTTAAACTTTAAAAGAAGGTAAAATAATATTATTTATAAAACATTAAGGATATGAAAAAGCTCATTTATACACTTTTTTTACTGGCAGTTGTGGTAAGTGGACTGTTATTTACCAATCGTGAAATTAAGAAAGAACCTTCTAAGAAAACACCTCCAAAGCCTCTCACTTCTGCTGAAATGAAAGCAGCAAGGAAACAATGGGAAGAATCGCCAGATGGTATCATGTACAAAAAATGGGAAGCGTCTGATGCGGGTAAAAAAGTGTATGCCAGTGAAGCCAAAATAAGGAAAGATATAAGCAATTTTACCAATATGGAGGCCATTGTTACCTCTATTTCGCTTCCTGCTGGCTCAAGAGTAGGTTTCGGTGTAATGGTCAGTATTAATGAAGAAGATTATATGCTTAGCTTTGGACCATTAAAATCTAACGAATTTCAGCAATTGCAGAGCCTGAAAAT
>CAMAQF010000148.1 GCA_945860265.1 Emticicia agri
CTCACCGCCAAAGCAAAAGCCCCACATAGGGGCTTTTTTCGTTTCCGCGCGTCTTTGCGTGTGCGCAAAAAGGCGCGAAACGAAAAAAGAACCATGCGTTGCAAACGCTGGACTTTTGCATTGATGCCACCCCCATTAGGGATCACGACTGAAAGGAGTACTCCCTTTATTTACAATTTCGCGCGTCTTTGCGTGCGCGCAAAAGGGCGCGAAACGGAAAAAGTACCATGCGGTGAAAACGCGGGGCTTTTGCTTTGATGCCACTCAATCAGGGATCACGACTGAAAGGAGTACTCCCTTGAATAGATTGTTTTGGGGGTTGTGCAAAAGAGATCGGCACATTCGACTCCCGATGGTCGCTCAGTGACCTTGCATGGTGCCGGTTTGAAGTAGACTACCTGAGCTAATTTTATAACCTTAGCATACAATTTAAGGTATTTGCACACTAAAAGGTCACTGAGCAAAGGCGCAGCCGCAGTCGAATGTGCCGGTTATGATTGCAGACTATTAAAAATGTGTTGCCGTATATAAATTGTCTGAACAGGATTTGAAGGATTTAAAGGAATTTCAAGATAATCGTATAATTGAAAATTAGAGTACTTCTTTGCATTTGCTTTAACATAAAATGTAGCTTACTTTTGATTTCCATTAATTACACATCAACCACTTCAAAACCTTGCAAACCAAATAAACCCCGAAATATGAAATACACCATTGGCACAAAAGAAAATCCGTTGACCCTGAAAACTCCACCCTTAACCAGCGAATACACCATGCATGTGGATCAAAAAGACGGCAAAGACATTCTGGTTTGTACTGTGGGAAAAACAGTTCTATACTACAATATCGACATATTGGAAGATATGCATGCCATGTTAAAAGCCCATGGCGATTGGATGGAACTTGGCAGTGCAGACGAACAAAAACAAGCCAAAGAAGGTACCGTTGAATTTTGGGGTCGTGCTGAAAACAATCCTGTTGGAGGTTGGTACGGACTCAAAAAAGGATTGCGTGGCCGCGTGGGAATGTATATTCCTCCTTTGATGGAAGCCCTCGAATTGGCCGAAGTGACCCACAATGCAAAAGGAAATACCATGCGTGCCATCTAATTTCATATAAAATTCCATATCAAAACAACCTTTAAATGGGTTATAGAGTCTTCAGTGTCGAGGCAGTATAACCGTAATACAGTTTAAAAGTACTGCTAAAACTGCTGCTGCTGGCATCACGAAAAACCGATACAACTAATTGTTATACTATAATTTAACTCCTATTTTACAAAACAACGTCTTCACTAAAATAATAGTTCTAGCCCTTGATTCGGGAGGTGTATTTGTTTTTTTTGGGGGAAGGGTGATGTGCTATTGCTTAAGATAAGCTCAGTCCATTTCTATTCGGCTGCCAGTTAAAATTTCTTGGCCTTCCATATCAAAAACGTACTTTTTTTCATTCCATAAAATCCAAAATTCTGTAATGTTTGGTTTAGACCAAAGTCGGGAGCATTTCGATTTAGCAGAATTAAAGCCATATGCCTGCATTTTCTTTTGCGCATTCATTGGCAATGACAACATGTTAATTTCTTGCATAAATTGCAACATTTCACCTTTTGAGTTGTATTCTGCGATTGCGTCTAAATCGTCGGATTTAATTTTACTAAATGTATCTTTTAGTTCAAATTCAACCAGATAACTATCATCTTCTTTTTCCCATTCAACGTCAAGAGCTTTGGGAAATGCGAGTTTAAAGTTTTTGCGCACAACTTCTGGAGCTTGTGCTCCAAGATTATTTAATGAATAAAGCATTAAAATACTAAAAAAAACAGTTTTTATGTTCATACCGTATGACTCAAAGTTAATTATAGTTGGGTATATTTCCAATTTGGACACAAAAACAGATAAAAACCACAGGATTTGATATTCCTATTTAGACTTTTTGTTTAAGTGATAAAATACCGCCATAAATCGAATTAATCAAGACGTAGCGTGTGAAATCTATAAGCAATATATAATTTTGCGAAAACTGTAACTGTTTTTGTCCTTAGATTTAAAAATAAAAAATTTAGATTCTACCACAAATCACGTTTTAGAAAGGGAATATTAATTTTCTACATCTAAAAAAATAAGTCGACTTTTGCAGTAGATTTATGATAATTACTGGTGAATATGCAGATTTAGTATTTGAACGGAATATGCCTCAAGGTTGGTATTTGCTCGATGAAGAAAGTAGCGATGAAGTGCTGCTTCCCAACAAATACTGTCCTGAAGACGCCGTAGCAGGAGATCAAATTAGGGTATTCATTTACCGCGATTCCCACGAACGCTTAGTAGCAACGACGTTAACCCCAAAAGTCAATTTGCACGAATTTGCTTGCTTGGAAGTGGTTTCAACCACCGATTTGGGTTCGTTTGTGGATTGGGGAATGGAAAAAGATTTGTTCATCCCATTTCAAGAACAATATGAACATTTAGAAGTTGGGCAGAAAGTGGTCATTTTTATGTACCGAGATGAACACACCGATCGTTTGGTGGGTTCTGCCCGCATTAAAACCTGGCTTCGTAAAGAAAATATCGAATTAAAAGAGCGCACCAAAGTTGAATTGAGGTGTTTTGAAATATCGGATATTGGATATAAAATGATTGTTAACGAAGAGTTTCAAGGCATGGTATTTAAAAATGAAACCTTTGTGGATATTGAAATCGGACAGCAACTGCCTGGATACGTTCGCACCATACGTGAAGATGGATTGATAGACTTGTCGTTGAATCCCATCGGAAGAAATAAGGTAGAGGGACATTCTTTAACCATCGTGAATTACCTCGAAAAGAATCGGGGTTTCATGAAAATTACCGATAAAACATCCCCCGAAATCATAAAAAGTGAACTTCAAATGAGCAAAAAGTCGTTCAAAGAAGCAGTGGGAAAATTGTATAAATCCAGACTAATATCTCTCGATGACAACGGCGTTTGGTTGATTCAAAACGAGTAATTTTACAGGGCATGAATTCGTATTATCAAGAAACATTCGACGCAACCAACTGGAAAGAAATTCAATTTGGCCAAGCAGAATTTGAGGATTGTGAGTTTATGGGAATCGATTTTGATTCTACCTCATTGGAAAGAATAAACTTTGTAGAATGCAGATTTATTGAATGCAATCTGAGCAATGTTTCATTTTATGAAAGTATTTTAAACGATGTTTCTTTCGAAAAATGCAAAATGTTGGGAATTTTATTCCATAAAGCAAATAAATTTATTCTTACGTTACGTTTTGAGGGATGTGTATTGAGCCATTCTATTTTCACTGGAATCTCCTTGAAAAAAACGAAGTTTTTAGAATGTGAATTGAAAGAAGTCGATTTTAGCGAATGTGATTTAACAGACGCAGATTTTTCAAATTCAGATTTGTTTGGTGCCATATTTGAAAAGTGTTTATTGGCAAAAACCGATTTTAGATCGGCACAAAATTATCAAATTAATCTATCCAACAACACCATACAGAAGCCGAAATTTAACAGATTAAATTTGGTGGGATTATTGGCAGAATATCCGTTGGATATTACAGATTAAGATCCATTTTTAGGCAAATTCTAAATTTATTCCTTAAGAAAACACAAAAAGTAAGGGTCGAATTTAAATGCAATTGATTTTGATTGTAATTTAGTTGCGAATATTCATTTACCAAAACAAATTAAACCGTATTAAAACCAAGAATCATGAATAAAAATTTAGTCATTTCGGAAACCGTGATCATTCATTCTAGCCTCGAAGAAATTTGGGAGGCCCTAACCAATCCTGAAAAAATCAAACAGTATTTCCAAGGTGCCGAAACCGAGTGTGACTGGCAAGTGGGAAGTCCAATCTTTTTTCGGGGGATTTTTCAAGGTGAAGCCTATGAAGATAAAGGTAAAATCATTGAAATCGAGTACGGAAAACGCCTTGTTTACGACAATCTAAGTTCATGGCTCAAACTAGAGGATAGACCTGAAAATTATTCAATCATTGACATGGAATTAAACCAAGAGGAAACCGGAATATCTTTAAAATTAACACACGCCGGATTCATTGACGAACAAAACAGAATCGAATCGATCGACGGCTGGCGTTACTCCATGGCCATGATAAAATCGTTGGCTGAAACAGACAAATCATTTAACAACTAAAATACAACACTATGAAAATCAAATCAATTATCTTATCTGTCTTAATGACTTCTTTAAGTTCATTGGCATTTTCTCAAAACACCGATCCGTTGGCAAATGCGCGTTACATTGAAGTAACAGGCGTAGCTGAAATGGAAGTGGTACCCGATGAAATTTATGTCACAATAATCGTTAGGGAGCGTGCAAACAACAAGCGTAAATTCTCTATTGAAGAGCAGGAAAAAAACTTAAAAAATGCGCTGCAATCCATTGGAATAGACCTAAAGAACTTGTCGTTGGCAAATGCCAATGCCGATTTCGTGAAAGTACGTTGGAAAAAAGAGGATGTAATTACCCAAAAAGATTACTTATTGAAAGTGGGCGATGCTACAACATTGAGCAAAGTATTCAGCGAACTGGATAAACTTGAAATAAAAGACGCCTACATTCAGAGGGTAAACCATTCTCGAATGGAACAATTGAAAAAGGAAGTAAAAATCAAGGCCATCAAAAACGCCAAAGAAAAGGTAGACTATTTATTGGGGGCCATTGGTGAAAAGGCTGGTAAACCCTTGGT
>CAMAQF010000149.1 GCA_945860265.1 Emticicia agri
AACCCGAACTTGTTTTTGAGTTTATTACATAAGCAAACTGAAATGCCTTTTGTGCCTCAAAATATGAACACAATTTTGGTAGGCAACCCAAATGCAAAGCATACAATTACAATGGTAACAAACCCCTTTTGCCAACCATGTACCAAAACTCATAAAACAATTGAGGACATATTAGATACCAATGAGAACGTAAATTGTCGATTAATTTTCTCAGCAAATAATAAAGATAAAAGAGGTTCTGTAGCTCGAATAATACTCTCATTCCCTAAAAACAGACAGGCAGAAGCCATTCATAATTGGTATGAAAATGAAGATAACAACATAGAAAAGTGGCAAGCTCAATTCGACATTAAAGAAAGTAAAAATGCTGAAAGTATAATAGAACAACATCAAATATGGTGTGAAACTGCTAAAATTGAAGGTACACCCACCCTATTTATTAATGGATATAAAATGCCCGAATTATACCTGCGGGCTGACTTAAAGGGAGTTTTGAAATATTTACCATCAATGGATTTGCAAATCGAAGATAAATAAGTTTTAAAACCTTAAATTTTACAAAAATGAAAAAAGTAATTTCGAGTTTTAGTAATGCTGTTCTTTCAAGAGAGCAAATGAAAAAAGTTGTAGGTGGTTCTGGGGAATGTGGTTCGTGCAGTGAAAGTTCTTGTAGTGGTGGATGTACATCTAATTCTGGAGCTAGTGGAACATGTGGTTGGACTGCTGCTGACCAAAATCGGTGTACTTGTGCCAGTGTTGGCGGTGGCGGCATTGAATAAGTCGTTTTAAAATACCCCCCGAATTCAGGGGGGTATTTTAAATTTTCAGGAGGCTCATTTTACAAATAAATAGAAACAAAAAATGAACAAAAATTACATACATAAATTACAAAATCTTCATGCATTATTTTTTTTTACAAACATGAAAAATATTTCATTTATGTTACTTACCAGTTTTTTTAACATAAATATTTATGCACAGACTTCTGATTTAGTTTTGAATACTTTAAAGCCCGAAGCAGGTCAGAAAATAACTATTACCTATACTGGAAAATTGGCGAAAGTAGGAACAAAGATGTCTTACATTCTTTGTTATGATGAGAATTTTAGAATGCCAATAAAGGTTATTCCAACCCAATTAGTTAACAATCAATTAGTTGGGAGTTTTACACTACCAGATTCCATAGGTTTTTTTACTATTAAAATTGCAAACAAAAAAGAGATAGACAATAACAACGGTAATGGATATGGATTTAATGTTTACAAAGATGGTAAACCAAAAAGAGGAACTTTTTTTGCGGAAGGATATTCTATTTTTATGAATAAGTTTTTCTTCAATGGAAATATAGATAGCGAAAAAGCTTTAAAACTGTTAGAAAAGGAATATGCTTTAAATCCTGATATGAAAAAAACGTCGCAACAGTATTATATTGAAATATTATCAAGAGTTCCGAGTCGTAAAATAGAAGCTATCAATTTAGCAAAAAATAATTATGAAGAAATACTAAACACTGGTATCAATGAAAACTATTCATACCGTTATTCTAATATTATTGCAGATGGGGTATATAAAGTAAGTGATTCCTTAAAAACTTTAGTTGTTCAAAAATACCCTACTGGCTTTGTAGCTATTAATAAGAAATTAGAAATGCTGAATAGGATTTCAATGACACAACCTGACACTGCTATTAGTTTGTATAAGAATATAAAAAAGAATTTTCCAAAAATAAGTATAGGACAAAACAGGTTTATGACTGTAGAGTTACTTGCAGCATATGCCAAAAAATTTGACTTCATAAATCTTAATAATACTTTTGATTCATTGGTGAAAATAGATAAATCGGAACAAATTTTTATTATGGCTGCAGATAAATTTAATGATATAGCTTGGAGTTTGTCTAAATCAAACAAAGACTTAAGACAAGCAAGAGTTATTATAGAAAAGTCAATTATAGCACATAAACTGTATGACTCTTTATCAACATTTTATGGAGACGCATTAGGAACTTATGCCGCAATTCTTTCAAAATTAGGAGATAAAAAAGGAGCAATATTAAATCAAAGAAAAACGGTTTATCTCAAAAATGGTGTTTTTCCTAACGTGAATCAACAACTGATACAATATTTAGTTGATGATTATCAATTTAAGGAAGCAAAGACTATATCTGAAGGATTTATTAATGATAATGCGTCAAACCCTAAAATTGATTCACTTTACAAAGTAGCGTATATGGCAATAAATGGTAGTGAAAAAGACTTTGAGAATGTAAGTACCCAAATAAAAGAAAAAGCTGATGCAGAGAATACTCTGTTTTTAAAAGATAAATTGATAAATGTTGCGGCCCCTGATTTTGAACTTAAAGACTTAAATGGAAATATAGTAAAGTTGTCTGATTTTCGAGGAAGTATTGTAGTATTAGACTTTTGGGCTACGTGGTGTGGCCCTTGCATAGGGTCATTTCCAGCTATGAAGAAAGTAATGAATGAGCTAAAAGACAAATCAGTCAAGTTTCTTTTTATTGACACAATGGAAAGCGAAGAATTTGAAAATAAAAATGAAAAAGTAAAAAAAATACTTAGTAGTAAAAAAGTTAGTGATTTTCATGTGCTGCTGGACGAGATAAAAGACCTCAACTATCAAGTAACAACTGCTTATAATGTTCAAAGTATTCCAGCTAAATTTATAATTGATAAAGTTGGAAAAATTAGATATCAAAGTACTGGTTATAGCTCAGATGAGAATTTAATTAAAGAATTGAAAGCTGTTGTAAAATTGATTAGTGAATGATCCCTGTTCGCCTTAAGTGTGTCGTGAAGTCTTGATGTGAATCAAAGGCATGTTGTATAAGAGATGATAGTAGGTCTATCGTAATCGCTGAGTAAGCGGAGGTTACAAACCACCTCTCGGTGCTATTTTGGTAACAAAATGGTGTTGAACGGCAAGAGGAAAAGGCTATTGAAATAGTCAGGTGGGAATAAGAGAGATGAATGAAAATGAACCCACGCAGAAGTGTCGATAAAACTAAAACATTGTCAAAAGTTTGTTATTTTAGGAACAAATGAAAAGCCATAGCGGTTACTTACGTTCTGGCTATGGGGCAATCGTCATAAAGTGGGCATGACTCTTATTTAGGCTTTTATACGAAACACGAGAGGTCCTGTTTTGATGCCAAGTGAAAAGACACAAGTAGGCAGTACCTATGAGGTCGAAATAGCGAAGCAAAACAGGAAGTCTGACAATGCCATAGTAGTGAAGAAGGTTCTGTAATGGAAATGGAGCGAAGGGCATTGGTCATACGGTTAAGAATGATAAAACAACTTTTAAAAGAGGATGACATTATTGTTTGAAACAGAATCAAAGACAGTACCTATTACCCGAAACATGGTGCAGGAAGCCTACCAAAAGGTCAAATCGAATCAAGGGAGTGCAGGAGTAGATAAAGAAAGTTTGTCAATTTATGAGCAGGATTTATCAAGAAACTTGTACAAACTATGGAACAGATTAGCTTCTGGTAGTTATTTTCCACAAGCCGTAAAAGAGGTAGAGATACCGAAAGCCAATGGAGGTAAAAGGAAGTTGGGGATACCAACTGTGAGCGACCGAATCGCCCAGCAAGTAATCAAGACGTACTTAGAACCGCGTTTAGAGGAGATATTTCACGAAAATTCGTATGGTTATCGCCCCATGAAGAATGCCCATCAAGCTATCAATCAAGTACAAAGCAATGTGCGGAATTATAGCTGGGTAATAGATATGGACATAAAGAGTTACTTTGATGAGGTGAACCATGCATTATTGATGAAAGCCATAGCGAAGCATGTAGGAGAAAAATGGGTAAAGATGTACATTTTAAGATGGTTGGAAAGTCCAATCCAAACGAAAGATGGGCAAATGATTGCAAAACAAGGCAAAGGCACGCCGCAAGGTGGCGTGATAAGTCCGTTGTTAGCGAACCTATTTTTGCATTATGTACTTGACAAATGGCTCGAACAGCAATATCCACATATAGCATTTGTACGCTATGCAGACGATATAATAGTTCATTGTCAGAGTGAAGCAGAATCAAAAGCGGTGTTAGAAGCGATACAAGAACGATTACGTGCGTGTGATCTACAACTCAATGAAGCCAAAACACAAATCGTCTATTGTAAAGATTATCGGAGAGCAGAAAACGGAGATTATGGAAACAAGTTTGATTTCTTAGGATTCAGTTTTCAACCGAAGGTATATCGCTCAAAACGAAAAGAGGGCGGAGTATTTTTGGGATATGGGTGTGAAATGAGTGGAAAAGTGATTAAGAAAGTCGCAGAAGATTGGCGGAAAAGGAATTGGGACAAACAAAGTTCCCTGAGTATCCAAGATATAGCGATAGGAATTAATGCTCAAATGCGAGGGTTAATCAATTACTTTGGCATCATCAATTCAAAGGGAATTCATAAATTAGTGAGGCGTTTGCACTTTCGATTAGCCAAATGGGTAATGAACAAATATAAGCGGTTTAGGGGGAAATACGGACAAGCCTTTGATTGGCTAAGAGAGATAAAATCCTCGTACCCAAATATGTTTTATCATTGGACAGTTTATCATTGGATATGATTTGTATGACAAGAGCCGTATGAGGCGAGAGTTTCACGTACGGTTCTGTGAGAGGCTTGGGTTGAAATACCCTTGCCTACTTGACTATT
>CAMAQF010000150.1 GCA_945860265.1 Emticicia agri
AATTGCCCAACGTTTTGGCATTGAGTCAAGTAGAGCGATTATTTTCAAAATTAGAGAACTTAAAACATAAAACTATGCTTTATTTGGCATACTCGGCTGGTTTGCGTGTAAGTGAAGTAGTCAATCTAAGAATAAAAGATATTCAATCAGAACGAATGGTCATAAATATCAAGGGAGCTAAAGGAAAAAAAGACCGCACAGTATCTCTTTCACAGTGAATTTTAGAACTTTTACGAAAATACTATCTTTCATATAAACCTAAATATTGGATTTTTTAAAGGTCAGCACAGAGAAAAACAGTATAGTACAAGAAGCCTTCAACAGGTATTTCATAGGGCAAAAAAAGAAGCACGTATTATTCAAGACGTAACATTTCATAGCCTTAGACACAGCTATGCAACGCACCTTCACGAGCGTGGTACGGACATAAAATTGATTCAAGAATTGCTGGGACATAACGATATAAAGACAACACTTAGATATACACATGTGAGTAATAGAACAATAGAAAATATTGTAAGCCCTTTTGAACAGCTTAATTTAAAAAAAGAATGATATTTGGAAGTTTTCTATATTATAAATAGTTTGGTGGCAATAAAACAGCAGAAAAAGTACGACAAGAATAGTATAATAAAATACTATTTTAATACAAATATATTTTAAAACTACTACAAAACTTTCGTATATTAGAGAGTTATGTGCAACCGCAGAAGTTCGTTCTCGGTGGACTTTCGGACAGACTGACAACATTCTCGTGGACTTTTTTAATGCGAAGTTTGCCCAGTTTAGACAGTTTATTAATGTTTTAACGAACTTTTAAATTTCCAAATTTGTTCCAGTTGGACAATTCATTTTAGTAACTTTTTTTTACAAGACCAACCCAAAATCACAATATAAGTAATTGATTATCAACATTTTAAACCATTTCGACTATGAAACGGATGAATTTTACTTTTGCTTTAACTTTGGGTTTTCTTGGTGCTTTTGCTCAAAAACAACACCCACTTATTCCAGTTTCATCGACTGTCGCAGCACTTGGAAAGTATGGTGATACTGACGTTTCACTTTACACAGGACAAATAAATCCGTCTGTCAAACTCCTAAAAATTCAGTTCAATGACTTCACTTTTCCAGTTGATTTGAGCTATGCAAGTTCGGGGCTGAAAGTGCATGAAATTCCTGCATCGGTCGGAATGGGAATGTCATTAAATGGCACAAGTGCCATTTCAAGGCAAGTTCGCTCAGTTCCAGACGAGCAAAAACATGGCTATAATGGACTAAATCCAACTGCAACGATTATCCAAGCACTCAACGCAGGAAGCTATGTTCCGACTTCTCCTTACCAACTAATTTCCGAAACAAATTTCAAACGTGGAATCGGTGAAACCGACTATGACGGAGAACCCGATTTGTTTAATTTTAGCTTTCAAGGCAAGGGCGGAAAGTTCTTTTTTGACGAAACACAAAATGACAGTCCAACAAAATTAGCAACAATAATTCCGAAGCAACCTTTACGAATTATTGCCCATTTCAACTACTCTGCAACAGGGCAATTATTCAATCCCCAAAACCAACAAGGGCGAATCGAAGACTTTGAAATTACAGACGAAAAAGGCATAAAATACACTTTTTCCAAGCAAGAAGGGGCTTTATTAGATGATGATGCTTACCAATTTGGCAAAAACATTGTTAGTACATGGTACTTGACAAAGATTGAAACGCCCAACGGAAACACCTTAGATTTCAACTATATTCAGCGAACTATTGACCAACCTCACGCACAAAGTGAGTATAGATATTTGTACGAAACTAACACAGGAACATTAGATTCTAACCCTCATATCACAGTTTCAGAAAGTACAACTACCGAAACAGTATTACAAGAAATTTTGATAAACGGTGGCACTTGGGGCAAAATTTCGTTCATCGAAGATGCCAATAATAGAACAGATTGGGCATTTTCGGCAAGCGGAACAAAGTCAAAAGCACTTAAAGAAGTACGTTTAACAGACGGACAAAACAACTTGGTTCGCAAATTTGTATTTACTTTTGAGCCAAATGCAAATCGTCTTTTGCTTCGTTCAGTTCAAGAATTTGGACCAACTGGACCAACTGGCACAGCAAATGAGCCTTATGTTTTTGAATATTACAACGAATCTGATATTCCTCATTTGCCGTCTGGTGGAAGCAATGTAATAAGCCGAGAAGACCATTGGGGATATTATAATGCCAACACATTAGGAACGTTACTACCTGATTTTCAAGTAGTTACGACTAATTCAGCAGGGATTTCTAAGACACTTTCAAATTTTCAATTTGATAATTATTTGGACAGTTTGAAAAAATCGGCATCAATTATAATCGAAAAATTCGATAAAAATACACCTCAAAGTGTTCAATCTTTTAACACTTATTTTGTAACTGCAACCAACAGAATTCCCGACTTTAATTCTTCACTAATTGGTCAATTAAAGAAAATCACATACCCAACAAAAGGCATTACAGAGTTTATTTACGAAGCAAATTCTTATTATGGAAGTAGCATCGAAACTTTTAATCCGTGTTCTGGAAATTTTCAAAGTATTGGAACAATTACAGATAATTCGGCAGCAAATTGTGCCAATAATTCAAGCAGTTTTACCATTGCCGAAGGTGCGTATTCGTGCTTAAAAGTATTTTGGAACGCTCAAATAAATTCGCCAAATCAAGATATTATCGAAGCAAATTTAGCTATCGTTGGCGATAATGGTTTTATATACGAAAAAAACTTTGTCTGCAACAATAATGAAACGGTAAATGATGTTGGTTCAGAATACAAAGTTTTACCGCCTGGTACTTACACAATTACTGCCAATATGTGCGGAGAAAATGCTTCTGGAAGCAATACAAGCACGGTTTCTATTGATGTGCAAGCAATTCCAACAGTTGTAGGAAGTGCATACAGCACCCGAATTTCGGGCGGCGTTCGCCTCAAAGAAATGAAAGATTGTCCCGATACTGACCCAAACCATTGCCTTATTCGGGAGTACGGTTACACGCCCGAAGACGATGTAAATAATTCAAGCGGTCGCATCGTTACCAACGGAAAATATGCCTACCCAATTCTATATTTTCCGAGTGATATTATTTTTGTGTCGGGTACGCCACAAAATGCTTTATTCCTCAATTCTGCCAGTCAATTGCCACTTTCTACTACGCTGGGGCAATATATTGGCTACAAAACCGTTACCGTAAAAGAAGCCAAAACCGTTGATAATGTGAGAGTTTACAAAGGAAAAACAGTCTATAAATATCACTCACCCGATGCAGATGATGCTCCCGATGTGAACAATAATTCTTTTCCTTTTTGGAGTATTTCGTATTACTGGAAAAGGGGAGTTGTTCAGCAAATGAAAGTCTATAATGAAGCAGGCGATTGGCTAAAAGACGACCAAAATTCTTACGTTTTGAAATCAAGTCAAAACTACTCAAAATACACAGGAATCAAGGCAGGAAAATACCTTCACAACATCGAAACCGTGCCAACTTGGTACAATGGAGAAAAATTTGCTTTCAATAAATACCAGTCGGTAAGTGGTTTTCAAACTAATGAGCAAAGCACAAATAAAGAGCAGTTCAAAGTCGGAACGAACTTGTCAAATATTGAAAGTATTTCACAATTTATTTACGGAAATGACAATCATTTACAATTAACTGAAACAACTACAACCAACAGTAAAGGCGAAAATATTGTAACTCAATTCAAGTTTCCAAACGATATTTCTTCGGGTGATTTATTGCCTTCGGCAAACTTACTTTCAAGCCGAAAAGCAGAATTATTACAAACCGAAACTTTCTTAAATAGTGCCTCAATTAGCAAAAATCAAAGTTTTTTTAGCGATTTTGGAGGAAAAACCTTGCCAAGTAGTCAAAAATCATTTATTGGTGGAAGTTCAATTCCGAGTACCGAAATCCAACAATTAAGTTATGATTCTTACAAAAATCCGACCAGTTTTAAGGAAGTTGGCGGAGCAATACATAGCTTTTTATGGGGTTATAATGGGCAATATCCAGTAGTTTATATTGCTAATGGAGTTGCTCCTAATTCATCGGTTTTGCTTACAAATTTCGATGCAAATACGATAGAAAATACAGTAAATTCTCTGCGAAGTAGCCTTCTAAATGCCCATATTTCTTGCTATTCGTTTAAGCCAATGGTCGGAATGTTGAGCAATATTGCACCAAATTTGCTCAAAACAAGTTTTGTTTTTGATGGTTTGAATCGCTTAGATAAAATTCTTGACAATGAAAATAATATCATAAAAGCCTACCAATATCAGTATGCAAGCACACTCGGAGGAGCAAATTTTGTCAAAGAAATGATGCCACGAATTGCAGGAAATTCGTTACCAACAGGCTACCAAAATTTGCAAGTTTTGAACAATTATTTTGATGGTTTGGGGCGAAATTTACAAACAGTTTCGCAAGAAGCTGGTCCAAATGGAGCGAATGACATTATAACAAATGCCGTAACTTACGACGGCTACGGAAGAAATGAAAAATCTTATATTCCTTTCTCAAATGTTGGTAATGGTGCATTAGCAAATTT
>CAMAQF010000151.1 GCA_945860265.1 Emticicia agri
TAACTCATGTCCTTTTTCTTTAAAAGTTTTGGTATAATTAAAATCAACATCAATACTACGATTACCTCTGATATTTTTTGTTTCTTGCTCAAATTGGCGAAGAATATTTCCCGATTCGCCAGTAAGCAAGGTTGATTGACTACCGCTAGTGTTAAAATCACCAACACCATATCTTCCGCTCAAACTCAATGAGTTTTTTGCATCGATGTCATAATCAATCGTCAACTGAGTGTTGGCAAACAAACGTCTTACATCATTTTGATCGGATTGCTTAAATTTAGTATAAACTCCCTTAACCGATGAAGTACGCTCATTTGAGCCATCACCGGGTGTGTTATACGAGCTATTTCCACCAAAATTCAAGGCCGTTCCAATTTTCTTTTTACGTAAATTTACATTGCCAAAAGCATTTGCACCACGTACACCCGCACCAGCATTGACAAAGCCTGTCAAACCTTGAAGATTATTTTTCTTTGTAATTATATTAATTATACCAGTTGTACCTTCAGCGTCATATTTAGCTGATGGTGAAGTAATTACCTCTACTTGCTTAATCATATCGGCAGGAATTTGCTTGATAGCATCGGCAACATTGCTTGCCAAAATACTCGAAGGTTTGTTATTAATCAAAACCTTTACATTTCCACTACCTCGCATCTGAACGTTTCCGTCCATATCGACCGTTAGCATCGGCACTTTACGCAAAACATCTTCGGCAGTTCCGCCTTTGCTGGTAATATCTTTATCCGCATTATAGACTAGGCGGTCAACTTTATCTTCAATCAAAGACCCTTGTCCTGTTACCGTTACCTCGCCCAAAACTTTAGTATCGGTTGACATCATCATGCTACCAACATTGACTTCTTCTTTATTAGCTTTGATTTCAACTTTCGAAACAACAGTATTTTTGTAGCCTATAAACGAACCTACTACTTTATATGTGCCTTTGGCTAGGTTTTTGACGGTAAAAGAGCCATTCATATCAGTCATGGCACCATCAACAACTTTATTATTTTTATCATAAACGGCTACCGAGGCAAACTCTACCGATTTATTGGTCGTGGAATCAACTAGTTTTCCTGAAATTTTAGATGAGCCTCTCGGAATTTCTTCTTGTGGGATTTGTTGTTGCTGCTGGTTCATTCCTGGAAAGCCACCGCCACGCATGCCACCACTACCTCCACCGCCACCGTATTGGGCGAATGTTATATTTACAGCTCCTAAAAGTAATAATAATAAAAAATTAAGTTTTTTCATAAGTTGATTTTTTGATAGATAATCCTGATACGGTGAAGTTTTTGGTCAGCGAAAATCTTGAATAAGTACAAAATTAATGCTTATTTACCCATATAAAACTAAATTTAATACAAAATGATTTGCATAATTTACAAGCGGCTAAAATAAATAGACGAAAGGCTTGTAATAATCGACCTGGAAGAAGCAAAATATTAAACAAAGCTAGAAAATGGCAAGAATTTAAAGCAAAAAACATATTAAACCTCAATTTGGTTTATTTCTCAATCTGATATTTTCTTCGAGTGGAATTAATCAAAAATTTCTTTTGTGCAGTAAAACTATCGGCATGCATTTGAAAAAAAAGATGCTTCCATTCATCAAATCTTTGTGGTTCTGATTTTTCAAATTTATTAGCATCTATTTTCTTGGAAAGAAGATATTCGTTAAAAGTCATTCTTTTTCGATTAAGGAAAAGTTTATTTGCAAAACTATTTACTATTTCTCAATTTTATAACAAATATTCTACTTTTTTCAATTTGTTAATATCCAAAATGCTCGAAAAATATCTATTATTCTGCCTTATCTTGATTGGAAGTATCAGTTGCCAAAATAAAGCAGTGGTTTTTGAAGATTCTAAATTAAAAGGCGTTTGTTTTGTAGCACCTCCAAGAGAAATCGAAGCAACAGAGTTTGAAAATGTGAAGAATATAAACGCCGAATGGGTTGCTCTGACACCTTATGGTTTTACCCGTGATGGAAGTCCAGAATTTAGGTATAATAAATCTTCAGACGGACATTGGTGGGGAGAATCGCCAAAAGGTGTGAGTGAATGTGCAAAAATGGCTCATAAAAAAGGCTTAAAAGTAATGCTCAAGCCTCATGCCTGGGTTCAATCCAACTTAGGAAGTACATTTACAGGAGATTTAGATTTTAAAACTGAGGCTGAGTGGCAAACATTTGAAAAATCTTTTGGCGAATATCTTTTGGATTTTGCAAAAGTAGCCGACTCTTCAAAAATTGAAGTTTATTGTATTGCCACAGAATTTGAAAATTTTGTAGAAAAACGCCCCGAATTTTGGCACAAAATAATAAAAGAAATCAGGACCATATACAAAGGAAAACTAACTTATGCCGAAAACTGGGACTCCTACGAAAAAGTGCCATTTTGGAATGAACTCGATTTTATTGGCGTAGATGGCTATTTCCCCTTGGCAGAAGAAAAATCACCTTCTCTAGAAAACATAAAGAAAGGCTGGGAAAGCCACCGAAACAAATTAGAGAAATTCAGTAGAAAATCACAAAAACCTATACTTTTTACCGAAATAGGTTATCAAAGCACCGATTTTACAACTCAAAAGCCTTGGGAATCATATTCTAAACATCCCGACAATGATGCTCTTCAAGCGACAGCGTATAAAGCATTTTTTGAAGAAGTTTGGAAAGAACGTTGGTTGGCTGGTTGTTTTATTTGGAAATGGTATCCTTATGTGAAAAAAGAAAATGATGTGAATAAAAAACATAAATTCAGAGATAAATACACGCCTCAAGGTAAGGTTGGAGAAGCTGTTTTAAAAGAATATTTTAAAAATCTATAAAAGAAATAAAGCATGAAAAGTATTTTTTATTTATCAATTTTGGTATCGTTGATTGCTTGTCAATCCAAAACAAAAACAAGTCAAATCAAAAAACAAACCGACACAGTTGCAACAGCCACAATTTCAAACACAGACGATACAAAAGAATTTCTGGCATTTGGTTTTAGCAACGAAAATGGTAATAAAATTTTAGCTTTTGAAGAAAGCGTAAAGCCAGAAAATTTTACACAAACGATTGATAATCAAAACAATATAATACGAATCAAATTTGAAGGCTTCCAAAAAGGCACTGAAATTGGTGTCAATTTAGTTTCATCCAATTTCAAAAATTGTGCTGGTCAAGTTTTTTCCTTATCCGATAATAAAAAGGTGCAAAACGACCTTTCAAATGTAATTTTCAATGATGCCTTTCTTAAAAATCATTCTTTGATAAGTGTCAAAACTCTAAGTCAACCAATAAAAATTGACGAAACCAACAAAAACAAGATATCAGCCGAACGCAAACGAAAAATTAAAGAAGCATGGAAAATTGCCGATTTGGGCAACGAAAGTGCATTTATCGTAGTTTTTGAGCCAAAAAAAGATAGTGTATTGGCAAGTTTGGTAATCGGTGATAAATCATTTACATACAGAGATTATACAGCCAAATACGACGCTGGCTCAACCTGGCGAGTTGATGATGGCGGTAAATTTACGAATGATGCAATCAAATTTTTGGCAGTATTTCGCAACAAAGCGAGTGAATTAGAAATAATTACAGAATGGGCTGGAGCCGAAGGTGCAAACATCGAATACGCAAAGGCCAATAAAAATAGATTTGTAACCATAAAAGAAGCCTCAAGATATTGGGGAGCATTATAAAAACATGAAGACAATAGCTTTGTTTTTTAGTCTTATTCTCAGTTATAATAGTTTTTCACAGCAAATAGCCACAAAAACTATTCAACCATCGGTTCTACGAAAAATTGTATCAGACGATGCAATCGTTGACAAGGCATTGCAATTTGAGGATAAAAATGGCAAAAACTATTTAGTAGCTACAACGCTTCAGAATAGGTCAGACGAATGGGCATCAAAAGCAATTTTAGTTCAACATTACATCGAAAAAAGTAATAAAAAGCTTGTTTTACTAAGACAAATCACTGATAAAGAAGACCATTGCGAGTTAGATAATGATTTGCAATTTCTTACTGAATCACTAATGATTACAGATTTAGATAAAAATAAGTATGCAGAAATCACTTTCGTATATAAAATTGGTTGCCGAAACGATGTTAGTCAAATTGAATTAAAATTGATGGTAATTGAAAATGGAAACAAAGCTAGCATCAAAGGAAAAACACTTCCAAGAGGATTTAATTTTCCAAAAGAAAAAGTTGCCGATGCCGCTTTCAAAAAACTGCCGAAAGTAATTCAAGACCAAGCCAATAAACTTTGGAATAAATTTGCTCCTGAGTTTTAATATTGAGCTAACTGTGGCGACGGCGGCCGACGTTCGGTCGCTTCCAATTCATTTTGCCATTTTCCTTAATTTTTGAAACAAAGGCGAACTGGAAGTTCACTCCACGGAATATTTTGACTAATTTTGCACTCGTTTTAAAAAATTAAGATTCAAAAATGTTATTTACTGAAGAATTACACAAACGCCGTACATTCGCCATCATTGCCCACCCCGATG
>CAMAQF010000152.1 GCA_945860265.1 Emticicia agri
TTCGGCAGTCCGATGTTTCGGCAGTCCGATGTTTCGGCAGTCCGATGTTTCGGCAGTCCGATGTTTCGGCAGTCCGATGTTTCGGCAGTCCGATTCGCTGAATGACCAAAATTATATATTATTTCTAATTTCCTCTAAAATTTCCGCTCCGCCATCGTTCAAAACTTGTAATGCTAAAATTTCGCCTAAGTATTCAGCCTCCATAGCAGATTTAGAATCATTTTTCTTCACAATGGTTTTTCCATCTAGGCTAATGATTCCAGAAGTCATATTTAAAATCAATGCTCCATTCTTTTCTTCTGCCACACACCACCCAAACGACGGGATCGAACAACCGCCTTGCAGTTTACGTAAATAGGCTCTTTCAACAATTAAACACTTTTCGGTAACTTCATCATTAATTAAGTTACGAATAGTCGCACGTTTTTCTTCTGATAAGCTCTTGCTGGCTTCAATCGCTACACAACCTTGTCCAACTGGTGGTATAAATTCAGTTGTTGGCAGTTCCTGAGTTATCATTTCGTGGTATCCCATTCGATGCACACCAGCATAAGCTAATAAAAGTGCATCACATTGTCCTTCTTCGAGTTTACGCAGACGAGTTTGTAAATTCCCACGCATATCCACAATTTTTATATGTGGATAATAATGACGAAGCATCGCCACTCGGCGAGTTGAAGAAGTTCCCACCACAAAACTTTTACCACTACCAAGCGATAAATTTTTATTAAAACTTACCAAAACATCTGCGACTTTTTCACGTTCAGTAAAGGCAATTAATTCTAAATCATCGGCCAATTCTGACTGTAAATCTTTTGCAGAGTGAACGGCAATATCAATTTCACCCGAACGCAATTGGTCTTCTAATTCTTCCGTAAAAACGCCTTTACTACCAATTTTTGATAAGGCTCGGTCAAGAATCTTGTCACCTTTCGTTTCAATAATTATTATTTCGGTCTCAATACCATCGACTTTCAGTTTATCTTGAACATAATAAGCCTGCCAAAGAGCCAATTTGCTACCACGTGTACCAATTCTTATTTTCATGTTACTTTTCCTAAAAACACTTTCGAAATTTTCAGAACTTTTATAAAACCCAATTAAAAAAAATCAATTTCCAAAACATAAAATAGGTAAAACACCTAAGAATCCTGAAATGATGAGATTATTATAATGAGCCATTTTAATAAATATTTTTGAACCCCAATGGGTGAAATATCACTATTTTGGGGTTATTATGAACAAATAGATTCTCTATTTTCTAGAATAATTACAGACCCACTTCGGCAGTCCGATACCGGCTTTTCTTAAATCCCATGTATATGGTCTAATCACAAAAATCAGTCTTACCTCATTAATCGAGCAATAGCCAAAGAAATATCTAAGAAAATCATTTTCGCTCTTCCATTCCTTTCTATATGATAATGTGACTCACCAAGTAAATTAGTAATAGTTTCAAAATTACTGATGTTCAATACACTAGAAAACTTTTGAACAAAAACCAACTCATCTCCTTCAAGTCGAATCAAGTTTTCTCCACCATGACAATACAATAAAATCTCTCTAAACATACTCAAGCTATATTCAAGCATAGCTTTTTGATATTCTTTTCCTTTGGCATCAAATTCATCGGCCATTGGCACTAATTTCAGAATATTTAAAGCATAACACATTCGCATCCAAACAGCAAACCACGAATGTTGGTCGTCGTCAGCTTTGTGAACAATTTCTAAAGCATGATTTAAATTTCCATCTGAAAGATACGCAACTTGCTTTGCTCTTTCAAGGCCAATATCTTGCTTTTGAGTAAGATAACTCACAATTTCATTCGCTTTAAAACTCCGAATCGCAATTCGTTGCGTGCGAGAAACAATTGTTGATAGTAATTTGTCAGAACTATTTGCCACTAATAAAAAAAGTGTTTGAGCGGGAGGCTCTTCCAAAACCTTCAAGAGAGCATTTCCAGCTGAAATATTGAGCATTTCTGCTTGCCAAATGATGGCAATTTTATAACCACCTTCATAAGATTTCAAAGAAAATTTTTGAATCAACTGACGAGATTCTTCGGCAGGAATATTACCTTGTTTTATAGCAATATGTTCGAGCCAATCCGATAGCGAACCGTAAGGTTTATCTTTTACAAAAGTTCGCCATTGCGGCATAAAGTTTTCTGAAATAACCGATTTCCCACCAGCAGTCGGGAAAATATAATTGACATCAGGGTGAGCCAATTTACTCATTTTATTACAATTCGGGCATCTTCCACAAGCATCATCTGCTTGCTTATTTTCACAATTGATATAATTAGCATAAGCCAACGCCAATGCCAAATTGGCACTGCCTTCTGCTCCGTGAAAAAGCTGTGCATGTGCCACATGATTATTATTAACCGCCTGTATCAACGACTGTTTTACATCGTCTAAACCTATAATTTCTTGAAAAAGCATTTATCACATTTATAAAATACCTTATATTTAATACCCTATTTTTTAAAATCATGCAAATGCTGCAATATTGCAACATCTTTTTCGGTTAATTGCTTATCTCTACGAGCCATTGTTGCTCTAATTACCTCCAAAGCTTTTCCAATACGATAATCAACATATTTAGTATCAGCACCACCCCACATAAACGACGGAATATGTTTTTCTTGAAAACCAGCCCCAAAAACATTTGAACAAACTCCAACTACAGTTCCAGTATTAAACATAGTACTTATTCCCGCTTTTGTATAATCTCCCATAAATAAACCACAGAATAATTCACCAGTTTTTTCGAGTTTATCAGTGGCATAATTATATAATTTTACTTCAGAATAATCATTTTTAAGGTTAGAATTATTACAATTTGCACCTAAATTACACCATTCTCCAATCACTGAGGCTCCTAAAAATCCATCATGAGCTTTGTTTGAATAACCAAAAATAACCGAACTACCGACTTCTCCACCAACTTTTGAGTATGGCCCAAGTGTGGTATTTGGTCTAATTTTACTACCCCAAACTACAATACTCCCTTCTCCAATCGAAACAGGTCCAATCACAATTGAGCCTTCTTGAATTATAGCATTTTTACCAATATAAATCGGACCTTGCTCGGCATTCAAGATAACTGATTTGATACTTGCACCTTCTTCCACAAAAATATTTGGGCGGCATTCCGTCTCAGCTCCATAGACACGAGTAAAAGGATCGGTAATAGCTTGCGATTTTCGCCTTTCAGTAATTAATCTAAAATCTGCTCTTATTTGATCGCCATTTTTCAAGAAAATATGAGGTAATTGAGTGATAATACTTACCTCCCCATAAAACTTTTTTTTCGTAAAAGATTGAAAATTAATAGGGAATGATAGTTTTTCAGTAGTTCTAACAGCCAAAACGTTATTACTATCATTAACTAAACATTCACCAACTAAAAGTTTATCAATTTCTGTGATTAGATATTTATCTGGGCAAACTGCTCCATTAATATAAGTATTTATCGAAGTCTCAGCAGGAATTTCCTCTAAATATCGTTTTGAAAGGCACGTAATTTTCGTTTTTAACCTTAGCTCCCATTTATCTCTAATAGTCAATATTCCGCATCGAATATCGGCAACTGGACGAGTAAAAGTAAAAGGTTTCAATTGATTTCTGATTAATTCATCATCAAAAAGTATATATCCCATATAAGTCAGTCCGATTCGTTGGCTTTTTGGTGAGTAGAATGCAAATTTAAGAAAAATACTGGAGATTGTTAAGATTGTAGAAGCTGGATAGATATTGGACCTTGGTATAAAGCAAAAAAGTCTCACCATTGCTGATGAGACTTTGTAATAAAATTCTGGCGTCTACCTACTCTCCCGAGTTTGAACTCAGTACCATCGGCGGTGCGGGGCTTAACTTCTCTGTTCGAGATGGGAAGAGGTGAACACCCGCCCTATAAACACCATGAAGCTCTTTCGACTACGACTAAACTTTGATACTATCTCTTGTCTTTCGTCTATCGTCTAATTTCTTCTTTAAAATTCATGACTTATGTTACAGAAAGATAAAAGCATAATAAAATATAAGAGTCCTCGATTCATTAGTATTACTCGGCTTAGTGTTACCACTTCTACACCTGTAACCTATCAACGTAATAGTCTATTACGAATCTCAATGGAAGACTCATCTTGAGGTGGGTTTCACACTTAGATGCTTTCAGCGTTTATCCCGTCCGTACTTGGCTACTCTGCCGTGCCCTTGGCAAGACAACAGATGCACCAGAGGTACGTCCAACTCGGTCCTCTCGTACTAAAGTCAGAACCTCTCAATCTTCCTACGCCCACCACAGATAGGGACCGAACTGTCTCACGACGTTCTGAACCCAGCTCGCGTGCCACTTTAATCGGCGAACAGCCGAACCCTTGGGACCTTCTCCAGCCCCAGGATGTGACGAGCCGACATCGAGGTGCCAAACCTCCCCGTCGATGTGAGCT
>CAMAQF010000153.1 GCA_945860265.1 Emticicia agri
CCACTAATCCAAACGGCTTACTATTTAAACAAGTAAAGTTTATGAAAAGATTTTTATTTTTGCTGTTGAGTATTTGCTTAATAGGTTCTAAAACATTTGCACAACAATACTTACAATTTACATACCCTTTTGAAAGAATGGTATTTCAAAGAGAATCTACCAATCAAGCAAATGTTTATTTTTCGGCTCAATACACTAACCCAAATTCAAATAGTTTTAGTTATACGGCTCAATATCGTATTCAGCCACTTGACTTACAAAATGGTAATCCTTTGGGTAGTCCGACTTCTTGGACAAATATAAGTTTTAATAATACGGCAGGAATTTATAGAACTATGTTTGTGAATATTCCTAACTTAAATAGTGGTTGGTATCAGTTACAAATTCGTATGATTGATGGTGGTGGGGTGCAAAAAGCTATTAACTATCGTAAATTTGGAGTTGGAGATATTTTTGTAATAGCTGGACAGTCTAATTCACAAGGATATGCAGGTATAGAATTAAATCCTGATAGCAATGACCCAAATATAATTTCCTATTATAAAGGCAATGCGTATTCTAATGGTGCTTTACCTGATGCAGTAAATATTTCTCCTTATTCCGTTGTTAGTTCAGATGGAATTGTGCCAACACGAGCAGGAACGAGAGTAACAAGTATTAGCGGATTTACAAAGCTAATACAAAAAGATACTATCAATATTCCAAGACAAGCTATTACGATTTTTCCTAATGGTACAGATTCATGGTGCTATGCTGTTTTAGGTAAAGATATGCAAGCAATTACGCAAGTTCCCATAACTTTTTTTAATGCAGGAGCATCGGGAAGTGATGTAGAAAATTGGACTGAAAGCATACCTCAAAACTCCGTTACAAATGGAATAACTCATTTTAGGTTTGCACGAGATAATCAAGGAACAGGTTGTATATATGACCCTCAAAATCCTGATTACTGTTCATCTGATATGTTTGGAAATTATCCAACAACACCCTACACACCTTTTAGAAATACATTGCAAATGTTTAATTCTATCATGGGTATTCGTGCCGTTTTATGGCATCAAGGAGAAACAGATGCAGAACTTAAAAGACCTGATGCGTACCCAAGTCAAGATTTTAACTATTACCAAAATGCTTTACAAACTCTTATACAGCAAAGTAGGTCAGATTTTAAAGATGAAAACAATAATAGTCAAACAAGTTTATCTTGGTTTATTTCCAAAGTTTCTTTTTGGCGGTCATATCCTGATAACCCTATGAGTACCAATCCTAATTGGAGCGACCAAATAACGAGTAATCTTAAACCTAAACAAGTTGCAGTAGCAGGGCAAAGTAATAATTTCTTAGGTGCAGATACAGACGATATAGGAATGAAATCATCGTATGTTCCTAATTCTGTTAATGATTCCACGAGGTCGCAAGGTTCTTTTAATGTTCATTTCAGTAATAAAGGCTTAAAACTACTTTCGGATAAGTGGCTCGCTTCTCAACCGTGGCAAGGGAATCCGATAAAAGGTAAACCATTATTGCCAATTACTATTACACAAGTTAGCAGTGGATTTTATAACCTTATCGCACCATTACAACCCAATGGACAACCTTACGCAAAGTATTTTTGGGTAAAAGATGGTACTTCTTTAACTAATTATATTGGAGATAATCGAACATTAGAGAATGTTAATTTATATGCAGGTTCAATAACTTGTTATGTGAGTAAGTCGGCAGACCCTAACGAAATGAATTTTTTTGCTTGTCAGCCTGTATATATGGGTTTGCCAAATTTAGGTAGTCCGCCATGTCCTACATTTTTAACGTATGATTCGCCAAATGATGATTTTACAACCACTCCAAGCCCAATAGACCAAAAAGCAAACAATGTTATTAATGCTACTAACGCCATAAAAAACAATGGCACAACGGTAAATTATAAGGCAGGTAAGGCAATCATATTAGAAAACGGATTTAAGGCAGATGCAAGCACCGTTTTTAAAGCTGAAATAATAGGTTGTGATAATGTACCCCTGCAAACTTGGTTTTCTGATAATGTAGGTAGTGGTTCGGGTTCTTCTTCATTGTCAAGCGGAACGCCGCCCGGCGGTGTACTTTCAATTAGTGGCAATGGCTCATTAGGTGGTACAAATGACAATATACATTATTATCATTCGACCTATTCGGGCGATGTAAATATAATTGCTAAAATTGAGGGAATAAGTACAACAGATGGGCATAGAGCAGGAATAATGATAAGAAATAGTATTGCGGATAATTCGGGTTTTTATGAATTTATCATTGATGGCAACGGCAACGTAGGAAAATTAAAACGTAAAAATGCAGGCGATGGGGCAGGGTTTTATGGCTATGCTCAATGTCCTACAAGTGGCAGTTGGATAAAAATAGAAAAAACAGGCAATACAATAAAATGTTATTTCAAGCCCGATGATACCTATAATTGGCTTGAGGTAATCGGATGGGACGACCACACCGATAATAACTTTAATAGTAGCTTTCAAATCGGATTCGTGGCATATAGCGGAGCTTCGGCAACGTTCAGTAATATTTCAGTTAATGGAACGCCTATTAATTAAAAATAATACAAAACCCGATTTGAACAACAACTAAGCAAGGCATAGTTCAAACCATGCCTTACTTTCAGAAAAAAACTAACTACTCCGCTTTTCTAGAAAGCAACCAAAGCCCTACGAATGTTATAAATCCATTGAGCATCAATTTCGAGAAACCAAATTCAAAATCGAAAGTTGCTTTCGTAAATTCTTCAACTGCATACGTCAAAAAAGGTGCGGCAACACATACAAAAGGCACAAATTTGTCTAATAATGGACGTTTGAGATAAAGTCCAAAGGCAAAAAGTCCGAGTAACGGGCCATAAGTATAACCCGCAATACTGAAGACTGCCGAAATAACTTCTTGACTATTTAAAGCTCTAAAAATCAGAATCACGATGATAAAAACCACCGTAAAACCAATATGTACATAATGCTTTAACGTCTGTCGTTTGGCCTCTTCATATTTTTCGATGTTCAAGAAATCTACACAAAATGAAGTCGTGAGAGCCGTAAGGGCCGAGTCTGAACTGGCATAAGTAGCGGCAGTAATTCCGAGTAAAAAAGTTACCGCAGCCAAAGTTCCAAAATGATTACCCAAAGCCAACGAAGGATATAAATCATCAGTTTTAACAGGAATCGGAATACCCATTTTTTCAGAATAAATATACAAAAGCACGCCTAAACTCAAGAAAAGCAGATTGATAAAAACTAAAACTACATAAAACCAAAACATATTTTTTTGTGCCTCTCCGATACTTTTACAAGTAAGGTTTTTCTGCATCAAATCTTGGTCAAGACCAGTCATTACAATAGCAATGAACGCTCCCGACAAGAAATCTTTCACGAAATGGTGTTTATTAGCCCAATCCCAGACAAACATCTTTGAATATTGGCTGTCTCGCACGGTTGAAAACAAATCGCCAACGCCCAAGTCAAGCTGTTTTCCAATCAAATAAATTGTCAAAACTAAAGCTGTAAGCAAGAAAAACGTTTGAAGTGTATCGGTGATAATGATTGTTTTTACGCCACCTTTGAAAGTATAAACAAAAATCAGAGCCATTGCAATCATAACAGTCACCTCGAAAGGAACACCCAAATCATCAAAAATGGCGAGTTGTAAAACTTGTACCGCCACATACATACGCACAGCCGAACCTATGGTTCGAGAAAGCAAGAAAAACGCCGAACCAGTTTTATACGACCAAAAACCAAAGCGTTTTTCGAGATAACCATATATCGAAATCAGATTCAGTCGATAATACAACGGCATCAAAATCGTAGCAATGACCCAATAGCCGACGGCATAACCAAGAACTACTTGAAAATAAGAAAACTGTATTTTTCCGACTGCACCTGGCACCGAAACGAACGTTACGCCCGAAATTGATGTTCCAATCATACCAAAAGCCACCAAATACCACGGTGATTGACGATTAGCCGTAAAAAAAGTATTGGTATCAGCTCCACGAGCTGTATAAAAAGAAATTGAAATCAGAATTAAGAAGTAAATTACCAGAATCGTTAGTGCGAGAGTTGATGACATAAATTGTTTAAGGTTTAAAATCTTATCCAAATATCAAAACTTTTTTTTCGATAACAAAACTACTCTTTCATAAGAATGAATTATCTTAGCATTAGAATTTGATTTTTGTGTAACCAAAAAAATCATTTTTCTTTTTTCAAACTAATAGATTAATTAATGAAACAATAATAATTAACAAATTAAAATGCTGTAACTTATTGATAGTTAGTATTTTATTGATTGTCTTGAAT
>CAMAQF010000154.1 GCA_945860265.1 Emticicia agri
AAGTGTAAAACTTGACTCTCTAACAGATGTTCAGATTAAGATTATTTTATATGGCAATGATGTAGAATTTAATACGCCCGAAGGAGTGAAAGTTATTTCGGGAACGCTCATTAAAAGTTTTACTCTACAAAAGCCCAATCAGTTGCCTAAAAACTACATAAGCACGCTCGAATTTATTGATAATTACGATAAAATAAAACCAGGTTTTTTTGAATTATTGGTTGATGGGAAATTAAAATTACTCGAATATACAAGAGTAAATATCCAAAAACCCGATTACGTTGAGGCATTCAATACAGGAAGCAAAGACATCAAAATAACAAAAGATAAACAGTTTTTTATTTCTCAAGGAAAAGAAGTTTTGAAGTTTAACACCAATAAGAAAGAAATTTTAGAACTGATGTCTGATAAAAAAGCTGAGGTTGAAACATTTATAAAACAAAATAATTTGTCATCAAAAGACCGAGTTGATTTATTGCAGATATTTAAATTCTATAACCAAAGATAATTCTACAAATAACGTTTCACCACAGAACGCATTAACAAATTTAATAGAATATTTACTACAAAACCGATAGAAAAAGTAGTAGCAATCGGAAAATGAGGTAAAAGTTTTGCTTGCAGAAATAAAAATGTAGCAAAACCTACAAAGCCAGTTAGCATTCCCCGAAGTATGATAGAAGTACCATACGCACCTTGTGTATAATGTGTAAAAGCAGCCAAAATTGCGGTTATAATAGGAAATGGCGTTAGTATTCCGCTCCAAGTTGACCCTAAAATTTGGGCTAAATACGTAATTAAGGCCACAAAAACAGTGATAATGACCATTCTGAGGTAAATATCAAATTTTAAAGTCTTCCCCGAACTTGCTTGTATTTGTAACTTAGGAAAATATTTTAGACCAATCAAACTCAGTAATACTGCAATCAAAAACCACGCTTCCAAACCTATAAGATTTTCGCAGGTTTTCAACAAAACAGTTGTGGCAACAAATGCACAATAAGCCAATACCAAACTCACGTACCATTTAGATTTAATTGCTGAATAGATATAAGCAAAACAAAAAGCCAATACACCAATAATACCCATCATAATGCCTTTTACACTATTTACGGCAAAATCTACACCTTGCTCAATCGTAAAAAAAAGCATAATTGGCCCCGCTATCCAAGGCAAACTGGCAATTATTCCTCCTACCAAATTACCCCATTTTTTGCTGGCAATTGTTACCCCACCAATCACTAAGGGCATCATAATTATTTTAATCAAAAGTGTATTCATTAAAATTAGACATTAGATTCGAGACATCAGACAAAAAATATGAAAGTAGTTTTCTTTCATAATAAACCATTGATAAACATTTAGTTATAACAAAATAAATACTACTTTTCTATGTTTTTACTTAAATTTTCAAAAAATTACTAATCAATATTGCTGTTAAATCAGCAGTTGTCGATAAAATCACATTTGGTTTTAATGCTTCTAATTCCTCTCTTTCACCAAAACCACATAAAACAGCAACAGTCTGAGTTTTTTCATTTTTACCTGCCAACATATCCACGGTTGTATCGCCAACCATAATGCAATTTTCTACCTCCACTCCCATCTGTAAAGCCGCCCAAACGACTGGGTCGGCAAATGGTTTTGTATGCCGACAAGTCAGAGCAGTAGCAACACACACGAAGTATTGAGCAATATCTGCATGTGCTAAAAAAGCCCTCAAGGTTTGTTCATTGCCAGCACTAGCTATGGCCAAAGGATAATGTTTGGCCAATTCGACAATCATTGGCTTGATGCCTTCAATGGTTTGAAAATTTCGATTATTCATGAAAGGTTTCAATAGCCATCTGATTCCTTGAATGACTTGATGTATAAATGTATCCCAACCCCATTTATCAGCATAATGCAAAATAAATTGGGCTGGGTTTTCGATATTCATTACAATACTTCGAGCTGCTGTTTGAGCATTTTTACTCAAAATAAAAAATTCAAATTTTAACAAAAATAATTCTATGCCTCGCACCATTTCGTTGTCTGTATCACGCAATGTTCCGTCAACATCGAATATAATTGATTTTATTTTTGTTTTATCCAACATCACAATCTATTTGTAAAATTCAAATTACTTCACTCCATTCAAAACTCTTGGAATAGGCAAGATTTCGGTTTGGCGACCATCGATGTATCTGAATCCTTTTTCATCAAAAAAACCATCTTCTTCGAGCATAATTCTGATGGTTTTCTTCCATTCGGTCAATTCGACCGAAGCGTTGAGTTCGATTGAGTAAGCTGTATTTGTGTTTAGTGGATAATCTCCACTACCAATGGTTTTTCCTTGGTTATCCCACATGCCAATTGTTGGGCCAGCAGCGTGTCCGTGATTGCCAATTGGGTGCGTATAAATTGTACCATTCAAACCTTGTTTTTTAGATTGTTCGAGGGCTTTCGCCAAAATATCATTGCCACTCATACCGGCTTTAAAATTATCAGTCAAGCAATTTTGCACTTGATTTCCTTGTTTAAAGGCTTTTTTCAAGAAATCAGGCACATCACTTTCTTCTGCACGCAATACATAAGCGTGCTGCTGTTGGTCAGTATTGAGGCGTAAATAAGTAATTCCGAAATCACAATGAAGTAAGTCGCCAGCCATGATTACTTGTTTTTGCGGACGTTTCGAGAATGTGCGTAAATGGTCGAAATTTTCAGGGTCATAGCGTTGAATATCGACCGTTGGGTGAAACCAAGTTTCTAAGCCCAAATCAGTTACACGCTGACGCATCCACCAGACTACATCGTCGGTTGTTGTAACTCCAGGCTGTATCACTCGGTCCGAAAATGCTTCTTGAATAATTTCATGTGAAATTCGACAGATTTGTTGATAGATTGCCATTTCTCGTTGAGTGCGAGTTTCGAGCCAATTTACTGCCAAATTAGATGCAGAAACTACTCGATTTTGGAACTCAGCGGGCAGTTTTTCCATAAATTCTTTATGCTCGGTGAAAGTCAAACCATCGGCATGGGCGTAGTATTTCGAGAAATTTAGTCCAATTTTCTTCGGATTTTTCTCTTTGATAGTTTTCATCAAAGCGTCCCATTGGTCTGGATTGGTGTTTAAATCCCATTCACATTTAAGCAAGTTTCCGACATCATAACGTGCAATTGCGTACCGTTCAACACTATCACCTTTATCAAAAAACACCATAATTGTTCGGCGGCGAGCCGAAAGCCAAACCGCAGGTAGCATGGTTTTCATTACGGGGTCTTCGTTGTATTCCCTCGAAATAATAACCCACATATCAATACCTTCTTTACGCATCAATTTGGGTAAGAGATTAGTCATTTTATCTTCCAGGAGTTCGTCGACGACGGTTGCACGCTCACGTTCGGTCAGGATTTTGGCCGTATTTTGAGCAAAATTTATCAAATATGATAAGATGAAAACTAATAGTAAAAAAGTTTTTTTCATGATGGAGGTAGAGTTATAAAAGTTCTAATTAATGTTTATTCTGAAAATCAAAGATAAACGCTACATTGCAAAAAACGGTTAATAAGTAAAAATATTCGAAGATTTTTATAAATTTGGGCGTATTTACCTTCAAACACTTTAGTTTCGATGAAGTACCTTTCTCTTACTTGGTTAATTTTAACGTATTATAGTATTACGGTTTTTGCTCAAAACAAAACCCAGACTATCAGCGGAACAGTCATTGATCGTGTCACTCGCCAACCCGTGATTGGGGCTTCAGTATCAGTTATTGGCTCTACGCAAGGAGCGGTTAGCGATGCTTCTGGGAAATTTTCAATCCTTAATGTAAACATAGGTCGTCGTTCGGTGAAATGTACTTCTATTGGCTACGAAACATTTTCAAGCGAAGAATTTATCTTAAACTCAGTTAGGGAAGTAGTCCTTTCGATTGATTTGAAAGAAAATACAGAAGAACTTCAAGAAGTAAAGATAACAGCTTCGCAAAATACTAGTAGGCCAGTTAACGATTTGGCGTATGTGAGTGCCAGGTCGTTTACAACCGAAGAAACCGAACGGATTCCTGCATCGGTCAATGATCCTGGTCGAATGGCTCTCTCATATCCTGGGGTAAAAGCAGGTCGAGATGAGTCAGAAAACAAGATTATTGTAAGAGGAAATTCGCCTTTTGGCATTTTATGGCGGCTTGAAGGCATTGATATTCCTAACCCTAATCATTTTGCTCAACCTGGCTCAGGCGGCGGGGGAATAACAGTTTTTTCGGCACAATTGATGAGTCGTTCTGATTTTTTTACAGGTGGAATGCCCGCCGAATATGGCAATGCACTTTCGGG
>CAMAQF010000155.1 GCA_945860265.1 Emticicia agri
TTTGCTTATTCTTTGCTTTTTGCAATGGGATTGCAAAATTCATTGGTAACGACAATTTCCAATGCAACAGTTCGGACTACACATCTGACAGGACTATTTACTGACTTAGGGATTGAATTATCGCAATTGTTTTTTTACAAACAAAAAGACCAAAAGGACAAACTCTACTCTTCAATAAAATTACGTCTGACCATCATTACTTTTTTCTTTTTGGGTGGACTTTTAGGAGGCATACTTTATTCGACTTTAAATCTATATGTATTGGCGATTGCCGCGGCCGTTCTAATTATTGGCGTAATATATGACGACTTAAAATTGAAGATAATAATTCAAACTAGAAATCACAATGAAGACAAGAAATTCGGCAGATAATTCCTTAGCTGCCTGTAAAGTTGAATATCTCCATAAATTTGATTTGGTCTGAATATCAATAAAATAATGCCATATTGGAATTTTTACTTTGTTTTTAACCAAAAGGACTTGGAAAGTACTGTCAGTCATTTGGATTGATATGTTTAGCGTATATTTCAAGTCGGTTATTGGAATATATCTTCGAAAACGAGATGTTTAAATACCTTCAATTTCTCACAATTTTTCTTTTTGTATTAACTATTGAAATAGAGACATATATTTGTTATCATCCGCATTTAAAAAATCAAGACTATTTAACCAGGTTTAATAAACAAACTACCTGAGAATGTACATAAATCCTGAATATGCAGTAGAAAATCTATTTGGCCTAAAATTCCCTTTGAAATCAGGTATTTCATACACTTTGTTTTGGTAATCATATCGTTTAGATACGCCTCCCTCTCTAAAGTGCTGAATTCTTTGAACTTTGGTGCCTCAAGAAGATGTACCAATGCATAATCAGAATAAACGTGACTGATTTGAGTGAAAAATTGAGATGTGGTCAAATTGACTTTGGATGCAAGTCTCTACCCAATCAAATGAACAAAGATTAAAAGACCAATTAAAATTCAAAAAATGGAAAAACACGAACTTGAAAAGAGAATAAAGGAGTTAGAACTCGAATTGAGAGTTCTAAAATCAAATAAAGTTGAATCGCCATTACTTGAAAATGAGTCATCATTTAATACTGCTCTTGCAAACTCTTTAGAGCAGAAAAAGTCCGAAAATGCAATACTAGAAAGTGAAGAAAAGTTTAAATTGATTTTCGAAAAAAGTTTAGCACCGATAATAGTAGCTGATGATAAAGGGAATTATTTAGAAGTAAATAAAGCCGCTGCTGAATTATTCGAATATTCGATTGATGAATTAAAAAGTATGAAAGTTGGAGATTTAATTACAATTAGCAATCCCAATGCAGCAGCACAATATGAAGAATATATTTTAAAAGGGGAAGAAACAGGCGAATTTGGTTTTGTTTCAAAAAACGCTATAAACAAAATAGTTAAATATAAAGCAGTACGCATTAAACCGGATTTTAATGTGAGTATTATGATGGATATTACCAAACAAAAAGTCATTTTAGAAGATTTGACAAAGGCAAAAATACAAGCTGAGGAGGCAATGAATTCAAAACAACGATTTTTATCAAATATGAGTCACGAAATACGAACCCCAATGACTGCAATAATCGGGTTTTCGAAAGTAGTACTCAAAACAGATTTGACAGAAAAGCAAAAGGAATACATCACAGCAATAAAAACCAGTAGTGATGCATTGCTGGTGCTTATTAACGATATACTCGATTTGGCAAAAGTGGATGCAGGGAAAATGACTTTTGAACAAAATGCATTCGAAATGGAAACCAATATTTCTGCAATACTCTACCTATTTGATTTGAAAATTAAAGAAAAGAATTTGGTATGTATTAAAGAATTTGACACGCGTATCCCCAAAGTTTTAATTGGAGATTCGGTTCGTTTAAATAAAATATTTTTGAATTTAATAAGTAACGCCATTAAGTTTACTTCAAAAGGTAAAATTAAAATCAGCGCTAGGTTAGTGGATACAATAGAAGATAAAGTGACCATTGAATTTACTGTTGCTGACACTGGAATTGGAATCGCAGAAAACATGATTCCAAAACTTTTTGAAAATTTTCAATAAGCAAGCAACAGCACGGCAAGACAATTTGGCGGGACCGGCTTAGGACTTGCAATTGCTAAACAATTGGTGGAATTACAAGGCGGAACAATTAGTGTAAAAAGTAAATTAATGGAAGGTTCAACATTTAGTTTTGTCTTAACTTTTCAAAAAACAAATAAAACTGTTGAAATTGAGTCGGCAATACCCGAATAGATAAGGGAAATAAAAAAATTAAAAATATTAGCAGTTGAAGATGTTCCGTTAAATCAATTGTTATTGAAAATTATCATTGATGAATTTGGCTTTGAAGGAGATTTTGCCGAGAATGGAAAAGTGGCAATTGAAAAACTTCAAACCAATTCGTATGATATTATTTTAATGGATTTACAAATGCCAGAAATGAGTGGACTCGAAGCAACTGAATACATCCGAAAAGAAATGAATTTACAAATCCCTATCATCGCTTTGACGGCTGATGTGACAATGGGCGATTTAGAAAAATGTAAAGCCATTGGAATTAATGGGCACATCGCCAAACCAATTGACGAAAAACTCCTATACAATAAAATATTAGAGTTGGTGATAAAACCATAACGAACAACAGAAGCAAAGCCACAAAAAATCATTTTACATAAAAAAAATAGGCTCCCGTTGTGTACTAGAATGACTAGCCGTTAACCGCTAGAGTTTTGTGTTGGCAGCAAAACAAATAATAAATCTCTAGTTGAACAGTGCTGCAGGAGTTTTCGAAAATGTGTTATGGATCCATCCTAATCTTTTTCTATCCTAACTTTAAAGTTGGGTTAATTTATAAAATTGGTTTGGTCTAAATCTCTTTCTTGTTTAGCATCTTGAAAATGCGATAATTCAACGGCCGTCACCCCGTTTCCAATAAAATCCCTATGTTCGTGGGAGATTAATTTCAATTGAACCATGTTAAAAAGGGCAGCCATTTTATTGTTTTTTGTGAATGCCGTTTCTGTTCTTTTTGGGTATGTTAAACATGCTCAAACCCAAATATCTAAATCCATAAAAAATGGAATGCAAACAAAACCGCCAATTTCCGCGTTTGCCGGCGTGAATTATTGGTATGGCGGATTTGCCTGCGTGGATTCCATCAACGGTCTCCAACGCGTTCAAAAAGAGTTGGATTTTTTAAAACAAAACGGAATTTCTACCCTTCGTGTAATGTGCTCCGCCGAAGGCGATTCCACCTATCCATACCGTGTCTATCCCAGTCTTCAAGAGCAACAAGGACAATTGAACCATCGGATTTTAAGGGGTTTTGATCGGTTTTTATACGAAGTAGAAAAACGCAACATGAAGGTCGTTTTTGTGCTGTGCAACAACTGGGAGTGGTCTGGCGGTTTTGGACAATACCTTTGTTGGTCGCAGCCACAAATAAAATATCCCCCCTTACCCAAAACACCCTATTGGGATTGGAACAACTACTGTTCATTCATTGGCGCATTTTACAGCGATACCATTGCCACGAATGCCTATTGGAATTTCGTTTCTGCCTTATTAAAACACAAGAGTTACATCAATGGCAAAACATACACCCAACAAAGCGCCATTTTTGCTTGGCAACTGGCAAACGAACCCAGGCCCATGGTAAAAGAGAAAACGGCGGATTTTGTGAAGTGGGTGGAAAAAAGTGCTGCCTTAATTCGAAAGCTAGACACCCTGCATTACATCTCCATTGGGGTAGAAGGCAACATTGGTTTAAATCAAGATATGGATTTGTTTAAACGCATTCACAACAATGCAAACATCGACTATGCCACCATCCATCTTTGGCCAAAAACCTGGAATTGGTATAGCGGAAATGCCTCCAATGCCTTTAAACCCGAATGTATCGACAATATTAAAACCTACATTGATAAGCATGCCCAAGCCTGTGCTGAAATCGGAAAACCAATGGTTATTGAAGAGTTTGGATTTGAACGCGATGCCAATTATGCGTTTCCAATTGAATCTAAAGAACACCTGATTTCACGCTTTTCTCCGAACTCTAAAACGACTGCCCGCGACTCTTTTTATGCATTGGTGTATAGCGAGGGATTAAAACATAAGGTGAGGGGTTTTCATTTCTGGGGATATGCAGGATTGCCCGAGAACGTCAACAAAACCAAGTATTTTATGCTGCCCGGCATGGCGTATTCCGCCGATCCGCCACAAGAAGAACAAGGATTATATTCGGTATTTACCTCCGATAAATCCACCTGGAAGGTCATTCGCAAGTATGCCAAACGAA
>CAMAQF010000156.1 GCA_945860265.1 Emticicia agri
GTCAAAGCCATGAGTAAAGTATTTCGGGCAAAATATTTGGCACAAATTAGGCAACGAACGGTCTTGAATAAAGATTTGGGCGAAACTTTGTTCAAAAAGGAATGGCGGTCCGACGTTTCGGTTGTTTATGCCAAAAGACCCTTCGGAAACCCCAAAAGTGTGATAGAATATTTGGGGCGATACACCCATAAAGTAGCCATCAGCAACCATCGGATACAGCAAGTAGATGCTGAAAATGTAACCTTTTCTTACAAAGATTACCGCCAAAAAGGTCTGAAAAAGAGCATGACCTTGAGCCATTCTGAGTTTATAAGGCGTTTTTCGCAACATATTTTACCCAAGAGGTTTGTCAGGATACGTCACTATGGCATACTTAGCAGCACTTGGAAAAGGGAAAAGTTCAAGCAAATACGGGAGCATTTTAATCTAAAGCCAGCAGAGCCATCCGAACCCAAAACACTGCTTAGAAAATGTACTTGCTGCAAGGTGGGCAATTTGGTAACGATAGCTGTTTTCGATGGGCGGGGCCCACCTGCCGAATATTTGGGCGTGGGCAAAACTGAAAGCAACGACAAAGGATGATTTTGTGGGCGGGGGAATTTATGCTTTTACTCCAACAAAAGACCGTGAAAATAATCAATCAACAGCTGCCTCGGCATTCAATCAGACGTAAAAGCAAAAAGCAGGTTAAAACCTGCTAGAAGAGTAGTTGTACCTCCAACGATAACTCCATAGCAAAAGAAAAGGGTTTGGTGAGCACTCACCGCTACCGAAGGACTGGGCGTCCCCGTTCGTTTCAACATCGGTTTCATGGCTTGGCTTTCAGCCACCACGAAACCTTAGTTATTATGTGCAGCCGCTTTTGGCGTTCAGAGGACTTTCTTTTAAGCAAAAGCCTAAAAAAAACCTCCGAAACGCTTTAAACTATATGTGCAAACACTATTTTTTGTAATATTGTAAAATTGGACTATGAAAATCATCACTTTCAAGAATGTCTTTTACCTCTTGGGGCAGTTTTTCTTCATAATCTTTGTGATTTATTTTAGATAAAATAGAAAGGATTCCACCTTTTTTATTACCTATATATTTATGTATATCCTCTATTTGTTCATAGTGTCCTCGTTGATGAAAAAAGCTAATTAATTCACCTATTGTTTTATAAATTAGAAGTAAGTTTTTTAAATTTACTTCAACCGTTCTGTTTTCATCTATCAAGTCAAGTCCATAAAAAACTTGATTTTCAATTGGGTTTTTTTTCATATTAATTTCGTTTAATAAATTTTGTTGTTTCTTTATTTAATTTTACATTTCCCTCTATTACAAGCTCAATATTACCTGTATTTGGGTTTTTTGTTTTTTGAACAATATTGCTTGGTACTTGAAATTCTACGTAATTTCGAGCACTCGACTTATCAATAAGATATTTTTCAGATACATCTGCTGCTGAAAGAGGTTTTCCTCTTGCTTTTTCAGCAAAAACTTTGTTTTTGTCGTATGCCTTTATCTCCAAGTCTTTTTTTATACCGTCTAAACCTTTATTAGAAGTATAGTGCCTAAGTGTTGTAGTTTCTTCCGCAACTTCCTCTGCAACTTTTGCTTCACCTTTAACTTTTCCAATGAAAGGCACAGCCCCCAAAACTCTTTCAGTAGTAGAAAGATTATCGCCTGTAACAATATCAACCCCTGCAATAGATTCGGTAATAGCTTTTGCTGCCCCAACATAAGGAATAAAATTCATAGCCATACTCATTCCTCTTGCAGCCATTTCACCAAACGCATTAGGTCCACTTCGTGGACTTACTAATTTTGCACCAATAGGCATACGTGTTTGTAAGTGGTCAGATGCAGGTACGACACTTCCATCAGGATTTAAAAATGCAGGTTCAGCACCATCTAAATCTACATATCTTGTGGGCATATTTCCAGCATATTGGTAGTTTGTCCATTGTGGATAATCGTGAGCCAAAGGGTCGGAAGAAACAAACCTATTATTCTGTAAATCAAGTGTACGTAAGCCATAATCGCTATAATTCAAGCCAAAAGAATTTATTTTTTCTTTACCGTTGTAGAGGTAATTATTGGCATTGATGCCCAATGTAAAGTCTGTACCTGTATGCCCTAAACCGAAAGGATAATAAGCATTTTCTTGTGTCAAAGTTAGCTGTCCGCCTACGTTTTTGAAAGCTACCCTTGCATTTCCTAAAAGGTCTTTGTAGCTAAATTCATACACATAATTGCTATTTTCAAGCAAAATACGCCCTTCATCATCACTTATTTGGTACAAAGTACCATTTTTGTAAACGGCATCTGCCGTATAATCCCAAATAGTATTTTCTGAATCGGTTGTTTGAATTCTTGTACCGCTACCGTCATAAAAATGCTTAATCCAACGCCCATCTGAGTAATTTATTTGTTTTTGTTTGTTCAAAAAACTGTCCCATTCTATCAAACTAATTGCTTTGTTTGCATCAGATTTTATGCTACCTCCTGCATAATATGTATAGTCGTTGAAATTGTCGTTGTCTTTTAAATCTCCAACGTCTAAACGATTTGTTGCATCATCTTTTATGCCGTTCAAACTATTGCCGTTATATTGGTAAGTCATTTTATCTACAAAGCCAAAAGCTGTTGGTGCATTATTACTTTGGGCAGTCATACCATTACGCCAAAAGTTGAGCATATTGCCGTTTTTGTCGTAGGTAATATTACTAAGACTAAAATTTTCATTGGCAAACATTCCACCTGCGTAAGTGCCTGATAATAAGCGACTTGCCTTATCGTAACCGTAGGTATAACTTCTATTTGAGCCTGTGTTTTGAAAAGTTTTCCAAGTTTCTTTACCAATATTTCCATCATAAAAACCTGCATTTTCGTAATCAAGTTTGTAGCTAAAAAGGTCTGCTTCGCTTGTATTTGGCGTTGGATTTAATGCACCGTCAAGATTAATTCCAAGCAAACCTCCTCGAATGTGCCAAAAAAAGTCTAACTTTTGCAAACCATTTATACTTATTCCTTGCGGTGCATTAGGGTTAATTTCAGCCTTATAAGTGTTCAGATTTATTGCCTTGATGTCATTGTTTGGCTCTAAAATTATTGCTTTTCGGGCAATGTCAAATGTGTTACTTTGGGTAACAATTCCATCAATCGAAGGACGTTGAATATAATCTTTTGCACCTCCAAAAGTAAAAGTTCCGTCGGGTAAAAATACTTTTCGTATTTGTCGGCTTACTTCATCGTAGTCATAATTTGAAATTGTTTCATTGATATTGCCAAGATTTAGCTGATACTTAGTTTTTCTACTTGCATGGTCAATGATATAAGTTTTTTCTTTTACTCTAACTACTTGATTATCAGCTTGATAGATGATTTTTTCTTTAGTTTTATCACCGCTGAAATTATACTGAAAGTTAGAGATAATTGGCTTAGTCCAAGGTTCTGTACCTCCTAATGGGTGCGTTTCATAAGTTTGGATAGGTCTATTTTTTGAATCATAATGCAGGGTATTGAAATAAATTTTGGTATTATCTGCTGAGTTTCTTTTCAAAATACCAGTCAAAAGCCCTTTGGCATTGGCATAATTTGATTGATAGGCAGGATATGAAGGATTTGCATTAAACGCCCATTCGCCAGCAATCCAATCGTAAAAATCGTAGAAGTTTTTAAGTTTTACCTCGTTATCGTTGAAAGTTACAGAACTTGGAAAACTCACATTTGAATACTCATGGCTTGCTGTACTCCAATTTTCAAAGGCATTTGTGATGCTGTCAAAGTCATTTTGGAGAGTTTGACGAGCGTTAAAATTGACTAACTCACCTGTAAAAATAGACCTACTTACGGCATCATATTTAGTAAAAGTCCATTTATTTTCAAGTCTTTGCAGTTCGGTTTGATTCAAAACTTCACGGTTTAGCTTGTCATATACGCTATAAGTCCAGCCACCGCTCGGTACGTGTTTGGCAATTTGTCTGCCCCTGTCGTCATACTCATAGCCAAAAATACCCAAAGGAAAAATGGCAGAATTTTTATCAAAGTTGGTAGCCGTATTATAGGCTTCGGGTTGGACAATAAACGCTAATTGCCCTAAATTATTATAGATATAGGCGGTAATAGCATAATCGGTAGCGTTGAGTTGCTGCTCTTTTTGCACCAATCGCCCTTGCTTATCGGTATATTCAATACTACTATTTCCTTGCTCGTCTTTGTTGGTCTTTTTATACAAACTATTGGCTGGGTAGGTGCCACTACTTACCGAACCATCAGA
>CAMAQF010000157.1 GCA_945860265.1 Emticicia agri
GGTTTGCCCACATTTTCTACATCAGATAGCAAAATTTTCTTTGAACAACCTTGTCAATTATTCAATAAAACTTGTACAATTTACGATAAACCCAGACCCAATTGTTGTTCAAAATTTATTTGTGAACCATTACAAAAGGTAGGTACCAATGAAATTACTTTTAATGATGCCGAAAACCAAATACTGTTGGCCTTGGAAACTCGAAAACAAGTAATGGAAATGGCAAGTTTCATAACTGATTATAAGGACCATACATTATTACAACTTTTGACAGAGATTACACCAAAACCAAGTGCTGAAATTCTCCAACACAAACAATTATTCCTTAAAATTGTGAGCCTTCGAGTATTGCTCAACAAGCTTATACAGAAAAAATCATGAGTCACTTCATTGGAATTTTATCCCTTTCAGAAAATATTGACGTATTAGGTTTAAAAGACAAAGTATTAAAGGATGGGCGTTCACTGTTTAAATCCGATAGTGTTGCCACATATCAAACCAATCAACTATTGTTAGTCAATTGGTTTAACCATCATACGCCTAACGCTTCTAATGATATAACTATCTGCGAATCAGAACAACACATGCTTGTAGCAAGTTGCAGATTAGATAATAGAGAAGAGATAATCTCAATAATTGAGTCAAAACGTGGAAAAATAATTGAAGAAACCCACAGCGACCACTTCTTACTACTTTTCTTGTTTGAAATATTCCATGAAAAATGTGTTGATTTTTTGATTGGAGATTTTTCGTTTGTTGTTTGGTGCAAAACCACTGAAACATTATTTATGGCCAAGGACCATTTAGGAGTCAGACCTTTGTTTTACTACAAAATGAGCGATGATTCATTGGTTTTTGCTACAAGTATTTCCCTCATCAAACAGGTTGTCAATGAGCCATTAAAACTAAATTTACGCTATATTTCGGGAGAGCTAAAAGACGTATCACCATCTAAAGTTGAAGAAACATTTTTCGAAGATGTACTTAGGTTAAAACCAGCCCATTATATTATTTTTAATAAATTAACTACCCTCAATGCCCAAGAAATAAAATATTGGGAGTTAGAAGCTATTGATTTATCAAAATTCTCTTCAGAAAAAGATATTTATAACAAGTTAGAAAATCTTTTTTTAGAAGCTGTGATGTGCAGAACACGTACTCACAAAAACATGGGTTGTCAGCTAAGTGGTGGCATGGATTCTTCCGCCATTACGGTATTATTAGCTCGAAACTTTGATAAAAACAGCATACATACCTATTCATTTGTTTTATCTGAAAAAACTTTACCCCACTCAAAAGTGAAAGTTGATGAAAAAGATGCCCAACAAATCGTTTTAAATCATGCAAATCTAAACCCTCAAAATCATCATTTGATAGAAGACTTCCATTATCTTGACGTTTTTGATGAATGGCAGCAGTGTAATAAAGTAATGGGGGGATATGGAAATTCTGATTGCATTTGGCAAGATACGCTTTTCATGAATGCCTCAAAAAATCAGGTTGGTTTTATCATGAGTGGTTTTCCTGGAGACGAATGTGTGTCAACTTACGGACAGTCATTTTATTTCGATTATTTGCATCATACAAAAATACAGGAAATTCTGAAGTTTATCTCTTCATCTCCTCTACATAATTCAAAGAAAGTAGTCTCGTACTATTTAACCAAATATAAGCTAAAACCTGACCAATCAGTCAATCAAGAACGAAATTTGCTAAAGCCAAATTCGGTTTATGATAAATTAATAAATCATCAAAATTTGTTGGACAATGCCCCAACTTTCAAAAATTGGTTAAAAAGTAAAATTTGCGGAGTACATCCAACGCTAAGAATGGAATCTGAATTTTTATACGCTTCCCAGTATGGTATCGAGCCCGTTTACCCATTTGCCGATATTAGATTAATACAATTTGTTTATAGTTTGCCGACAGAAAAGTTTCGTCCCAAAAAATATGATAGGGTTGTTTTTAGAGAAATGTGTAAAAATATACTTCCAGATAGTATCAGACTGCAACCTAAAGTAAATGGTGCTTATACTTTGGCTTTTGCCGATTACTGGAGGGAAAAACAAAAAAATGATCTACAAAACTATCAAGTAATTGATTCTTTAGAGCTTTTTCATTCAAAAGGGAAGGTAAATTGGAAAAAACCGAAAAAAAAACGCCAAATAGCTAAGTGTAAAATGGATTTTCTCATCAATATTAATACTGCACATGGGAAAGAATAATGTAGTCTTCATAATGCCTATGCTTCATGGACACACAAACCCTACCATTAAAATTGGTCAATTGCTTCAAAGCAAAGCATTTGATGTTTACTATGCCGGTAGCGTACAGCTTTTAAGGTTTACGCTGAAAAATAATTTTAAACTTTTTCCTCTTCATACGCTGCCAATTCATGAGCCTTCTTTCAAACATTTTGCTCAGACAGGCATAAAAGAATGGTTAGATATCGTAAAAAAAAATAAATTATTCAATGATTATTTAACAAGAAAGAATGAACTAAAAGTCCTCATTGACAAACTACAACCAAGTGTTATTTTTTTAGATGAATTTTGCTATTTTGATTACCTTATACTTTTTTCATTATGAGCAAATTTTAAGATTTATATATTGCAGTCGAAAATGGGAATGTACAGCAATGAAAAGAATCCCCCTGGGAACTTTTATGGCTTCCCCAATAAATTTACAAAGTATCTTTGGAGATTTACGATGTTAAGAAATAAGCTAAAACGAATCTACAAAAGCGGCATATTTGCGGGGCAATCCTTAGAGCGTTTATCATTAAAAATACTAAATGCTGAACAAGTTAAAACAAGTGTTTCATTTAATCACAAAAAAATATTTTCCCCTTCATTTATTGGTGTACCCGAATTATTACTCTATCCACCTGAATTTGATTTCCCTAATAGTGCTCCACTTGCTTGGCAGCAACAGCTAGGACCGTGTGTTGACCTCGAACGCAAAGAAATAATCACGGAGAATCTAAAAAACTTTATCGAGCAAGCAAACTTAGAGCCATCAAATCGAATCATCTATTGTAGTCTAGGAACCCTTACAGATATACATTTAGGGCAAACAACTTTAAAAACAGATTTTATCAACAAATGTCTTCAAATAGCAACAAATAACCCAAAATATTATTTTATCATTAGTTCAGGCGATGACCTAAACAAAGAAGGGGATGGTCAAATGTTTACGGATAATGTTTTGGTACTTAACTTTGCACCCCAAGTTTTTATCCTAAAAAAAGCTGACCTTTTCATGACTCATGGAGGGCTTAATTCAATCTTTGAAGGAATTTACACAGAAACACCGATGTTGATTTTCCCCCTAAATAAAAAGTGGGATCAGAATGGGGCTGCAGCTAGGGCTATTTACCATAACGTTGGAATTAAGACGAATATCACTGATTCTATTTTGAAAATTGAGGATCAAATTTCCACTTTGTTATCAAACAAATCTTACAAAGAGGCAATTGTGGAAATGGCAAAAAAAATGAAACAAAAATATACTGATGCGTATTTCTCAGACCAATTAGATAAAATTATATCATTCAAATAACGGAGGTGAAAAAGAAAGAAAACAAAAGAATTGACTTTATTGGTGTAGGTGTTATGAAAGCTGGCACTACTGCATTGTATCATTATTTATGCAAGCATCCGGATATAGCCATGTATGATTGGAAAGAATTGCATTATTTTAGTAATCCAACGCTTGATTTCCAAATCGAAGAGCAGAATAATTATGTTGATTACCACCAACATTTTGATTGGAATACAGAAAAAATAAAGGGCGAAATAACGCCACTGTATTGCTATTCAAAAACTGCAATAGCCCACATCTTTAAGTATAATCCGCAGATGAAAATTATACTTATTTTAAGAAATCCCATCGAGAGGGCTTTTTCGCACTGGAATATGCGTTTAAATAAAAAAGAAA
>CAMAQF010000158.1 GCA_945860265.1 Emticicia agri
AGCCGAGCTGGTGTACAGGCGTGTAGATGCCACTTTGCCATTAATGGGTATGTTGTCGTATGATAAAAATGGACTTCAATCCGTTAGAAAAACAGAAATATCCATTGCCAAAAACTACTTAAACGAAGATGAGATAAAACTATTGGGCTTGTTGGTAGAACAATACCTTGCCTTTGCCGAAACAATGGCACAACAGCAAACCCCAATGTATATGAAAGACTGGATACAGCGGTTAGATGCTATTCTACAATTAAATGGCAGAGAACTGTTAACCCACGCAGGCAAAATAAGCCATCAAAGAGCATTAGATAAATCGGAACAAGAGTATGAAAAATACAAGCAAACCCAAAAGGCGATAGAGAAAGAACAGAGTTTAAAGGAAATAGAAGCCGATATAAAAAAAATTAAACCAAAGAAATGATACTAAGCAACGATAATAAATACAGAGGGAATCAGGGAAACACTCTAAAACTTGACGAGAAAAGCCACGTAGAAAAACCTTTTATTGAGCAATTAAAAGGCTTAGGTTGGAACACTGGCAAGAACCAAGTATTGGAGCTTGAAATGCAACAAACGCCCCAACAGAGTTATCGTACTTCCTTTTCAGAAGTGGTATTGCAGCCCAAGCTACGCCAAGCCCTCATTACTATCAATCCATTTCTGACCGAGGGGCAGGTAGATGAAGTAGTGCGGAAAATAACAACTTTTCAAAAAAACAGCTTAATAGAAAACAATCAGCTGGTACTTACCTACTTGCTAGACAATACCACCGTTTCCACCAATGAGCAAACAGGCGAATTAAGTCCAACAGTTCGGTTCATTGATTTTGAAAACTTAGAGAACAATGTATTTACAGCCATATCGCAATTCAAGGTTAAAGTAACAGGCACAGACCACCACATCATACCCGACCTTATATTGTTTGTAAACGGCCTACCAATTGTTGTGGTAGAAGCCAAATCATCTAAAGTAAAAGAACCCATTGCAGAAGCCATAGACCAGTTAATGCGATATTCCGAACAAAGAGGTGATACAAGCGAAGGAAATAAAGAACTATTCTTTTACAATCAATTTATTATTACCACTTGCCGAACTGAAGCTAAGTTTGGTACAATAACCACAGGTATTGAAAAACACTTTTATCGTTGGACTGACCCCTATCCAAAATCATTGAATGATTTAGAACACGGTGCAAGTAGCCCTAACGACCAGCAAAGAATGGTTGCAGGAATGTTAGACTTAAGAAACCTGCTAGACATTATTCAGGTATTTATAGTTTTTCAAATAGACGATAAAGGGAAGAAAATAAAAGTTGTAGGCAGATACCAACAATTTAGAGCAGTAAAAATAGCCACCAAACGTTTAATTGAAGGTAAAAATCCTTTAGAACGTGGCGGTATTATTTGGCATACACAAGGTTCGGGCAAATCATTAACAATGATGTTTATGGTTCGTGAAATGCGATTAAAGCCAACTTTGCAGTCTTGGAAAATTGTATTTATTACCGACCGTACACAACTGGAGGAACAACTATCAGAAACAGGACACAGCATAGGGTTTACTATAAAAAATGCAAACTTCATTAATCCGAAAGCCACACCAGACGGCAAAAGTTTGAAAGAATTATTAAAAAATGATAATTCGGACTTGGTAATGGCAATGATCCACAAGTTTCAAGAAAATGGAGATTTGGAAGGTTTGCAAATTTTCCCCGAATTAAACCCCAATACCAACATTTTAGTAATGACCGATGAAGCCCATCGTTCTCAATACTCTTTGCTTGCAGCTAATTTAGACAAGGCATTACCCAATGCAACTTCAATAGGCTTTACAGGCACACCAACAGGCAAAACAGAAAAGAAATACAAAGACTACATTGATAAATATACAATGCGACAAGCAATTGACGATGGTGTTACTTTAGAAATAGTGTATGAGGGCTTTACACACAATGCCGAAATTCCTGATAAGAAAGGAATGGATAAAAAGTTTGAAGATGTATTTAGTGATTATCAACTAACAGAACGCTTACAGATTTTAGGTTTTGGTAGCCGTGATGCTTATTTGGAAGCCATTGAAACCATAAGAGATAAAGCAAAAAATATGGTAACACACTATGTAGAGCAAATCTTTACAGGTGGTTTTAAGGCTCAAATAGTTGCCAATAGTCGTGAAGCAGCAGTAAGGTATAAAGTAGCCATTGAGGATGCATTAAAACAAAAAATTGCTGAATTGGAAATCAATAATCCAATGAAAGTAAATATTGAAATGCTAAAGCAATTAGAGGTAGCAGTAGTTATTTCGGGCAGTCACAACGATGCTTTGCATATCAAGGCTTTTACAAATGGTGATTATCACAAAAAAAGTATTAAGCGTTTCAAACTTCCCTTTGGCAAAACAGATGAAGAAGATACAGCCCTCAATGGCAATGTAGGCATCATCATAGTAAACAATATGTTGCTTACTGGTTTTGATGCACCTATTGAACAGGTAATGTATTTAGACAGGGTTATTATAGAACACAATTTATTACAAACAATAGCAAGGGTAAACCGAATTGGTCCCGAAGGAAAAAACAAAGGTTTCATTGTTGATTATGTAGGTGTAGGGCATCATTTAAAACGAGCCTTAGATACTTATGCCGAAAAAGAAATACAAGAAATTTTAGGTTGCATTTCAAACGATGAAGCGGAACTAAACGAACTTATAAAAGCACATAAAGACATTTGGGAATATTTAAAGCAACAAGGTTTGGAAGACCTGTCAGATAGCGATGCTTTCTTTGATGTGTTCTATGATGAGGATATACGATTTGAGTATATAAAACTTTATAAAAAACTAACCACTTGTTTCAACGATGTTTTGCCACGAAAGGAAGCATTAGACTTTTTTAATGACTGGAAAACATTTACTGAAATCAACGAATTAGCACTCAAACACTTTAGGGATGGTCGTTTCAGTATGAAAGGTATTCCACCAAAATTAAGAAGTATTGCAGATGAATTTTTAAAGAGTAGAGGCTTAGAACAAACAGTTGCACCAATATCAATTATTGCAGAAGATTTTCAAAAGGGAGTAAATACTAAGAAAAGAGAAAAAACAAAAGCAGCAGAAGTTGAACACGCCATTCGCCATTACATTGATATTAATTTGGATGAAGACCCTGCATTGTTTGCCTCATTTGCCAAAACCTTAGAGGAGATTTTAGAAAACTTTAAAGGCAACTGGAAAGCCATTTATGAAGAGTTAGAAAAACTAAGGGGGAAAATTAAGAACAGGGAAAAGGAAGAAACCTACGGTTTAGACCGCAAAAAGCATATGCCTTTCTTCAATTCATTTAAGGAATACATATTTGACAATAGAAAATTAACTGATGAAGAAATTGCACAAAACGTAAATCTAACCCAGCATATTTTCAATTTAGTTTCTACCGAAATAAAATTGACAGGCTTTTGGGATAGCACACCGGCACAGCTAAAACTAAAAGCAGAGTTGCAGAAGATGTTATTATCACCCGACTTCAACAAATTGCCAAACATTGTAATTAAAAGAAACGAGTTGATTTCAAGAATAATGGAGTTAGCAAAAACTAATCATTTTAAAATTGTTACGGACTAATGCAGTTTGAATATGAAATAAAATATAGTAAACGCAAAACGCTTAACATCACTGTTGAACGTGACAGGAAAATTATTGTCCGTGCTCCAGAGAATAC
>CAMAQF010000159.1 GCA_945860265.1 Emticicia agri
AATATGATGCCCTAAATGCCAAAAACAATATTGATGTTTCAAAACTCTCATTGACTCAATTAATGGCGTTTCCGAATTTTAATACAATTGAGATTGAAAATAATTCGATAGAAGAAAAAACAGTTCCCTTGAATGATACTTACTTGCAAGATATTCTTTCTGGGTTTTATTATCAACCAATTATTAAAAGTGCAGAATTACGAGTAAGAAGTGCCAATATAGGCATAAAACTCGCCGAAGCAGGTAAATATCCAAGTGTTTCTTTGGGTGCAGGATTTGGCTCAGCATATTCGAGTGCAGCATCGAAGGAATATAATTATTTCAATCAGTTGGGCTTTAATTTGAATCAATTTGCACGTTTAAGTATAAATATTCCAATATATACCAATGGTCAAGTTCAAGGCAGAATCACAAATGCTCAAATCAATCAAAGAATTGTAGAAACTCAGTTATCACAGACAAAACTTCAAATAAAGCAAGAAATTGAGCAGGCATACCTAACTGCCAAAATTGCCCAAGAAAAGCTAAAGGCTGCCCAAAGGCAGGTTTCAGCTCAACAAATAGCCTACGATTCTGCCAAAGAAAGGTACTTGGAAGGCTTACTTAATACCATAGAACTAAATACTTTTCGTATCAATATCGAAAAGGCAAAATCAAACTTGATTCAGTCAAAATACGAGTTTTATTTTAGAAAAGTTATTTTGAATTATTATGGAAATAGATAAATTGAAAAAGACATTTTGCCTTCTCATGTTATCTCACGCATCTATTATTCATTTAGTTTTTTCGCAAAAAAGCAGTCAATAAATTCACACCATAGGCAGTGGCTGATTTCATTTTGGCAAATTCTGAATCACCAAAAGCTAAGCCTGCAATATCAAGGTGAGCCCAATTTGTATGGCCATCTATAAAAAACTCTAAGAATTTGGCGGCAGTAATTGCCCCAGCAACGGGTGTCGACGAAAGATTTTTGATGTCAGCTACATCGGAGTTCATCATATCTTTGTAATCATCCCAAAGTGGTAAACGCCATAGTTTTTCGCCAGTTTCTTGCCCAATTTCGAGTAATTGATTAGCTAATTTGTCATTATTCGATAGCAAACCCGCAGCGGCATAACCCAAAGCAGCAATACAATTGCCTGTGAGTGTAGCCAAATCTATTATTACATCTGGCTTGAAGTTTTTCTTGATGTAGGCCAATCCATCAGCCAGAACCAATCGGCCTTCAGCATCAGTATCAATAACTTCGATGCTTTTGCCCGAATACGAAGAAATTACTTCACTTGGTTTTAGAGCATTGCCATCAACACAATTTTCAGTTGTAGGAATAACCCCAATCAAATGCACCGGAAGTTTTAGTTTTGCAGCTAATTCCATCGATCCTAAAACTGCTCCTGCCCCACCCATATCCGACTTCATATAACTCATACTTGCCGAACCTTTGATTGAAATTCCGCCAGTATCGAAAGTTACCCCTTTACCGACTAAACCGACTTTTTTACCTTTTCCTGATAAATTATTATATTCCATCACAATAAACCGGGCTGGATTTTCAGTGCTACCACGACCTACTGCCAAAAGTGCATGAAGGCCAAGTTCAAAACATTGTTTTTCGTCGTAAACTTTTACATTAAAACCATATTTTTTGCCTGATTCTAAGGCAAATTCAGCTAGTTTTTGTGGATATTTATAATTAGCGGGTGCGTCAACCAAAGCCATGATTCGGGCTTGAGTTTCGGCAATTGCTTGTCCAATTTCTGCTGATTTTTCGGCACTTTCTAAGTAATTTTCCGCTACTTGAATTTCTAAAATGGCTTCTTCCGTGAAAAATTCAGCAACCATTTTTGCGTCAGTTTTATAGGCACCAATTTCATATTCGGCCAAACAGATTCCATTGACAATCTGCTCGATATATGCTTCTAAACCAGCCAATTTAAGCTTCAAACCAATATTTTTAGGTAGTTTTTTCTTTGAATTATAGAAAAATGAACGAAAAATATTTACAAAATCAATGGCTTTTGGAGCTTTTCCTAAACCCAAAAGATATACCTTTTCTAGCCCTTTGATTGCACCGTACAAAACCAAAGTTTCTTTTGCACCTGCATTAAAATCTTGTTGCAAAATTTCGGCACTAAGACCTACATGCTTGGCAATTTTTGAAAGGTTTTCAGCCAATTTTTCATTATCTACTAACGGAAAGATGATGGTTTTGGCGGCTGTGTTATTGGTTATTATGTTGATTTTCATATTCAATAAATGTTAATTCCTCCGATGCGGGGGGTTGAGTGAGTTTTGGTGTTATCAATAAAACAACCATTCAATGGCTTTCGGAAATTCTTGTCCCCAGCGTTTTTCGTTATGCTCGCCTTTGGGGTCGGTTGAAAGTTTGATTTGAATTTTTTCAGTATTCCAACCTTGGCTTTCTATGGTTTCCTTCATTTTCTTCACATTAGGAATCATCGCTTCACTTTCTTTTCCACCTCCATAAAGATAAATTTTTGTATCCATTGGATTGAAAAACTCAATGGCATCGAAGTAAATTTTACGCGAAACCCACAAAGCTGGCGAAAGTACCATCAAACGACCGATAGCTTCAGGATACATCAGACCAGCATAAATACTTATCAAGCCACCCATTGAACTACCGCCTATTCCAGTAAATTGTCGTTCGGTTTTGGTTCGATAATTCACATCAATAAATGGTTTTAACTTACGCACAATAAAATTTGCGTATTTCATGCCTAAACCTTTTCCTTTTTTCTCGACAGTATAAGGAGAATATTCATTGAAACGGTCTTCTTCGCCGTGTTCGATGGCAACTATAATTACGTCACCCAACTCTTTTTTTGCCAAAAGCGAAAGACGTTTATCAATTTCCCAGTTGCCATACCTTGAGCCTTTTCCAAAAAGGTTTTGGGCATCTTGCATGTACATTACAGGGTATTTTTTATCAAGATGTTGGTCGTAATCGTGTGGGACAATTATATAAATTTTCCGTGTTTTACCTAATTGCGGCATTTCGAATTTTTCGGAAACTACTATTACTTTAGGCATTAATTTTTTGATGAATGCCGTAGAGCCATCTTGTCGCCAAAAAGGCACAAAGTCGGCATAATTTCCTGCTAATTTATCAATTACTCGATTATTTGGTGCATTTCCGTAGGTATCTAATTCAACAAAATCCCAACCACCACGGGTGTATTTGTACTCTATTTTTTCGGGAAGTGGTATTTCAGGGGTGAAAGTAAATTTGTATTTCCCCTTACTTACTTGTTTCATTTCAAAATCTGAAACGTTGGGATTCCATTCACAAAAATTGCCTGATAAATACACAGGTCTTTCATCGTCTGCAGGCGTTGTCAACTCTAAACTCAATAAATTTCGGGTACTCATTTTTACTTTTTTAGCGGATATGTAAGTGTCAGTAAGGATTAAAACACTTTACTCGAAAATAATGTTCAAGCAATCCACCTACTGAATGTACCATAAAAACTCAAATTCACTTCTAATGTCATTTATGGTCAAATAATTAGACAGTTATAATTTAAAAATATTAATATATATGTATAAGTAAAAAAGCTATATTTACTTAACAAAAACACGAAAAATTCATAAAAACTGTCACTTTAAAACGAAATTGGCGATGTCTTTCGAGAAAAAAGACATCGCCAAAATATAAAAAAAACTAAGAAT
>CAMAQF010000160.1 GCA_945860265.1 Emticicia agri
GTCGTGAGCCAAGTAAACAATGGCCATACCGCCGCGACCAAGTTGGGAATGTATCCTGTGGTTTTTAAGTTCTGCGTGATGCATATTTTAATTTTATAACTTTAAGTATTTTTACAAATGTGCCAAATAATGATGCAAAAGCGAGAATTTAGATCGGCTAAAGACTTTTTTAGAAAAGCCAAAGCTGAAAAGCCAACATCAAAACAGGTAATTGATCAATTCAAGCAAAAAAGTTAAGCGAATAACTAGTGCAGTTATCAATATAGCAGCTATGATAATAGCAGCTATGATAATTATTGGCAAATAGTTCTTTTTGGCTGATGGAGAACGAAGGTCTTCACTTATCTGCGCCTTTTCATTGCTTACTTTCGTTTCAATACTTGAGGATGGCTCTGGTTTTGGAGCTTGTTTAATTTCAGTATCTATTATTGTTGAATCTGATTCAATTACTTTTTTATCATTTTTACCTTCAAGTGTAATTTTGAATTCATTGGTACTTATGTATCGCGATGAAATGTCTTTGGCGGTTGCCTTTTGAATTAAATCATCCCAGTGTGAATTAGTACTATCAAGCGGCTCATTAACGATTTTAGTTTGCAACTGAAAACTAGAAAGTGTATTGGTATTATATGGCTTTTGCCCCGTTACCATCTGCCATAATACCACGCCTAAAGAATAAATATCAGATTGGGCAGTAACACTTTTAGTTTCTGTAATCTGCTCAGGACTCATGTACATCGGCGTACCCATCAACACGCCCGGAACCGTTTGGGTGTATTCTGCTGAAGTTGGATCTAACGTTTTTGCAATCCCAAAGTCCATCAACTTCACCTTACCATTTTTATCAATCATGAAATTGGAAGGCTTGATGTCGCGATGAACTAGATGCTGTGCATGCACATAGCCTACCGCATCCAGCATCTGCGAAAAAATATCCCTAATCTCATCATCGGTTAGTTTTCCCTTACGCTCCAAATATTCTTTGAGCGTCTCCCCAGCAACATACTCCATTACAAAGGCTACGGTATCCCCTTCATCAATCAAATCGGACACTCTGATCACGTGGGGATGAGACATGCGAAACATACTCCTTGCCTCAGCTAAAAAACGCTTTTTTATGTTTTCGTTGCTCACAAATTCCTTCTTGAGCATTTTTAGGGCTACATCGGTATGGAATTTGTGATCTTCCGCTAGGTGCACTATCGCCATGCCTCCCTCGCCGAGTATGGATTTTAAAGTGTAGTTCATGCAGTGTGTTTTTGTAAAATGAAATTATGCTTAATGTATTTTAACTTTTTTGATACTTTTTTTTGCCGCTGTTGGTCCTCGTCCTTCTTCCTTTTCGACATCCACAACCAGCACATGCCGCATTTGCTGTTTTCACCAAATGCTCAACCATAAAGCACTAACTAATTATATGTCTAAAGCACGGGATTTCCCCCATATTATATAAATAAATTCCATATAAATTAGCAGATGATATTCTCATACCCCACATAATGGCCTCAATATTTCACAGCCACCATCAAAGATTGGTTGCTACTTCTAAACAAATTTAAATATATGAAAATAATTGTAGATAGTCTTCATGTTATGAAACATTTTAGACAACTTAAATATGTTGACTCATTGACGCCGTTGCTGGAGATAACTCTAACGCCGGCGTAATTATCTGATCCGGCTATTTACATCAATTAACGTTGAATAAAACAGTATTTAACGTCTTGGCTTGGCGAAGGTGGTGATTTTCACTAGAAAAGTTGATGCCAAGAACCAAACTTTGATTAACCACAAATGTGTATGCGGAGCACTGAACCGCCGCTTTTGCCAAACCCGTGTCCTGCTGGCGTTCTGCCTTCCGCTGATGTCATTAGTTTAATTTTATTGTTGTCAAAAGTTCACTGTCGAAAATTGCGGCTGGCGAAATTACAATTTCTTCTGTTGGAATTTTGTCACCGTAGCGCTCCTTCATTTTTTTCTTAACCGCTTCATTTGTCAAGTCAAAGTCGCTGAGTTTTTCAAGTTCTCCAATTTCAATTCCTGTTGCACGTTGGTAGATTTTCCAAATAAGTTCGGAGCAATATATTTTGTCGTCCGACCACTCAAAAGTCGTGTCGTAGTTTTTGCCGTTAAACTGGTCGCCAACTTGTTTCATTTTTGTAAGTGTCGCAGGAGTTAAAACTTGGTCTGCGTTTTTTAGTCGCTTGATTACATATTTTCCGTCTTGTCCCCGAGCAATCCATTTGTCAAGTGGTGTCCGCTTAACTGGTTGAACCGCTTCAAAAACATAAAATGCGTTTCCGTCTTTGTAAATAATTCCGCAATGAGAATATTTTGATTTTGTTGCAAGTTGAATGGCTTTGCTTTGTCCAGAAAGTGAAGTCTGAAAAATAAGGTCGCCATTTTTTATTTCGTCTTGGTTGGCAAGTTGTTTTACTTCACTTTTTGCGTTGTCGAGTCGGTGTTTTGGGTCGTAAAATTTTTGTTTAGCGTAAAGTCCACCGAAAAGCATCAGGCCTAAAAGTCCAAGTATTATTGTTGATTTCTTCATTTCTATCGTTTTGGGTTATTGACGATGCCAGGTTATTGAAGTACTGATTTTTTTGCTAGCATGAATTGCCGAAGTTCAATTATGAAATTCAGCCCTGTTATTGCTAATGCTTTGTTGTATTTTATATACGTTTTGTCAAGGGTTGATTTCAATCTTTGTCTCCTTTTCTATTGCTTTATGCACTTCATCAATTTCATCATTGGTAAGAGCAATACATCCTTTCGTCAAATCTACCCAACGGTGGAATTTTCCAACCCAACCATATTCTTGTCCTTGTCCGTGTATGCGCACGAGGCAACAATCTTCCCACTCTCCAACTCCAATTGCTTTATGGAATTTAGTTGCAAGTCCTTTTTTTGCTTTAAAACTACCCTCAGGTGTGAGATTATCGCCTTTCGTTGTTTTTTTTGCCAAGCCTTTTTCACTTAGCGAAACTGAATAAGAGGCAATAAGTTCATCCTTGTAATAAAGCAGAAGTTCGTGATCGGCTTTATTAACAACAATTTTATCTGCTTTTTGCCCGTCTTTTAGTTGCTGCTCTGGATAAAAGTAATAAACGATCAACCCTAAAAAAAGGGACGAAATTGTCAGTGATATAATTTTGCGTTTTTTCATGTTATTTTTTTACGCCGATGCTGCTGTTATAAGCAACAATATCTAAGTGGCGAAAGACAATCCATAAATCCGCGGCGGTGCGAGACATATTTAATTCCTCCCCTGTTGGTGTTCCTTCTCCTCAATACCGACTGCCCCAAAAAGTACAAGCCGCTGTTGGAGTTGTCACCAATAGCTCAACCATAAATCACTAACAAATTATCTGTCCAAAGGGTGGGATTTTTCACACGGTTAATATAAAATCGCTTAATATCGGGGATTGATATTTCCAGACCCCACAAAATTGTACAATGTTTTACAGCTTCAATAATTTGACTCATTACAAGGGTTGTAAAAGTTACACACTTAAGGTTGATGTCGTTGGAGATAATTCCAAACGACGGCGTCTGATCGTTGTGGCTCTTTTTATTACATTATTAGTGAAGGCGGTTTGTAGGTTCATCTTACCTAATTCCAACGGCGGAAAAAATACAGGAAGTGATAAGAAAAAACAACTCTGAAAACCCTTGATATTACTGAGTTT
>CAMAQF010000161.1 GCA_945860265.1 Emticicia agri
GCTCAACAGTATCATGTACTGGACATAAGATTCCATGCTCATCTAAAAATTTGCTTCCTCGCTCGAAGTCAATTGAAAGATGCAAACTCTTTCGATTTTCTGAATCAGTTTGTAACTCAACATTAATTACTTTAAATGGGTTTACTAAGTCTAAACCAAGCTGAAATATCTCTGTACTATTCATGAAGCAAAGATACTATTTATTATCTTTACCCACTCTATTCAACATAGACCCAATATTTTTTGGTAAGTTTAGATTTGGAAAAATAAATTTGTAATTTAAAAAGTACAGTAAAAAACCAACAAATGGTAAAATTAGAATTGTCAATAAAATTCTAAAATATGACATATTATTTTTTTCGTTCCAACGCTCGCAAGCATGATGATTTTGGAGCGAATGTTGAGTTAATTATTTGATTATCAAACTTTTACTTGCTTGCTCACGTTGGAGATAAACCAACTTTGCAAGCTCTTCTTTCCGAGTGTCACCCGACAAATAAGCGACCCAAAGATATAAAAAACGTAGTATAAACCGCAAAGTTTTCGAGAATAAAAAACTTTGAATACCACGCCAATTTCACGTCGAAAGTAACAATGAGAGCAAAGAACCCAAAAATGGTGAAGTTTTCGAGAGTAAACACTTTGAAAACTCCGCCAATTTCTCGTCGAAAGTACCTATGAGCTTGAAAAAAGTGTCAAACTATTTTACTTGCATACGGCTTATTTTTTGCCGCTTCGTTTTGTCATTTTTGGAACGCCATCTCCAGGCGTAATTATTGTTAAAATTGATGCTTCTGATTCTGCCAAAAGACGCTGTAAAATTTGTCCAATTGGCTGCTTCGTCTTATTACTTTCATCAATTGCTTGTTGTATAATTTCGACCGAAATGGTTTTCCCTTCTTTGGCATGAACGAATGTTTGTCGATTAAATGGTGCAGTCTCTGGATTATCTGCTACTACCATCGTATCGGCTATTAATTTCAATTTATTTTCATCTTCAAGTATGCCTACTCCTTGTCCATATGAGTGTTCTATTTTTATTTGGTCACTTGCTTGATTCAATAATTCAATATTGAAAAGGTCACTATCTGAAAATGGTATATGGAAATCGTTGAATTTTAAAAATATATTATTGTTGACAACCATCTGTATATGAAAGTGAGGTGTTGCTCCAACTTTTCCATCTTTGTGTCCTTCCATATCAGTGTATCCTACCGAAAATGACCACTCAATATTTTTGTATCTAATTGTCGTTTCTAAATAAGAGGTTTTTGACGTTTCATCTTTTAAATCATTAATGTTAGTTATTGGATTTTCTGAATTGGCTAACCAGCGAAAATAAGAATCAAGTTGAAAGAATCCAATTGGTTTTTCGAGGTATTTTTCAAAGTATTTCTTTTTGATACCATTTGGATATGTAAACCAATGAAAGCATGGTTTAGTCTTATCAAAGGAGTTCATCTTTTGACCACATATAAAGCATTTTCCACTTTTTAGTCCTTTGGTGAATTCTTTGTATATTCTTTTAGTCTCCTCTTCCTGAATTTGAGTTTTTCTGTCAATTTCGTCTTGAGGGAAAGATTCAAGATAATTTCTTAAATCCTTATTTTTATATGGGTTCATGGATTATTATTTAATATGTTAAAGAGAAGTTTAACTCGTTCCAACGACCAGCATTATGATGGTTTTTGGAGTGATTTTAGAGTTAATTTGTTTAATATCAAGCCTTTACATAATGCTTAGCGTTGGAATCAAGGGCTTTTGAGTGCTTTTCTAATATGATGTCGCCAACCAACTAAGCTACTCAAAGATATAAAAAATGTAGTATAATCAGAGAGGTTTTTGCGAAAAAAAACTATGCAATTTTTCTTTCATCGTGTCGCAGGTAACTATGAGCGGAATAAACCAAAAAATAGCGAAGTTTTCGAGAGTAAACACTCAAAAACTTCGCTTTTGTGGTGTCTGCGGTAACTTTGCGTTTGAAAATGGTTAATTGCAAAAAGCCAAATAACCACCAATTACATTGCTTTGATTATCGGCTGAACGAGCAAAAAATACTTGTGGATTTGCATTGTTTGGTAAGGTGATTTCGTACCCATAATCTAAAATATTAGCTTTGAAATAATTTGTTCCATCGGTTGAAAACTCTGCGTAAGTATTGATGTCAATATTATGGACAAAAACATGAAAAGTAGTAAAGCCGTTATCACAAGTTTTGTGGTTTTTGGGTTGGTCGAATTCAAAAGGTTGTGAACAACTATTTGCAATATTTAGCTTTGGAAATGTCTGTCTATCAGGCATTAACATTTGTTCACAACCAATAGCAGCTTTAAAAACTACACTTTCATTAACGCCATCTGCTTTAAAACCATGTTCAATAAAAATAGCTTTTTGAGCTTTTTTTAGTTGCCTTTCTCCATTTGGAACTGCTGAATTTAGAGTTAAATATTCAGGACATTCATTTGGGTTTATGCAAGAAGAAATAGCTTTTGGAAAGTAGATTTCGCTTCTAAACCAATTGGCAATTTCTTCATTGATTTGTACATGGTTTAAATCTTGCATTGGAGCATAAACGGTGTCAAATGGAGTAGTTCCTGCACATTTTGAAAGGGTGATACCTTGAAAATTTTTGTAAATACTAAATGGTTCGTTATTTGGGAAGGTGTAGGCAACAGAACTGACAGTTGGGATAAAGTTTGTGTGTGGAATGAGATTATTATCAACTTTAAGGTGTCCCGTAACAATAAAAGCAAAACCATTTATCCATTTATCAATGATATTTAGAGGGTCAACGCCAAATCTGGCACCGGGTGCGATGTCATAACTTGCATTATTTTGATTTTGAGTATAAAGCGATTGATTGGAAAATTGTCCACCACCAAAAACAAGTTTGAGCAAATTAGTATTATTATTGACAGTAAAATCAAGTGATTTACAACGATTTCGACTTGTTTGGGTAAACGATTGGCTATGTGTTTTAAAGCAACTTGGTGAAGAACAGTTTTTACGAAGTCTTTTTTTGATACCAAAATCAAGTTCATACCCACAAGAGTAAAGCGGTTCAAACCCCGCAGGAGTAGGAATAGGGGTAACAGATTTTAGTACACCATTTCTATTTCCATCAACAATTGCAATTTTGCGACACAAAACAGGCCAATTACCTATGGCATTAAGATTGTTGAGGAAAATATTGCGGTAAGCGTTAGATTGAATAGTTTCAGATTCAGCAGAAGAATGATGAACGAGTAATTGTTTGGCTGCATCGGTTTGATGAACAGCGGCATTTTTGACTGCCCCTAAACCTTTTAGTCCCCCATATTGTGAAATGACATCAATAAATTGCTGAACACCGACAGGAATTTGAGCTCCAAGTTGTGGGCTATCAAACGAAACAAAAAGTCGAGTATGGTGCGGAGTATTATTATGTTCCATCCAAGTAAGAGCATAACGAGCGACTAATCCGCCCATGCTTGCTCCAACAATTACGTAATCATCTTCAATCGTACTACCATGAAGGGTATAAAGGACTTCCAAGAATTTGGCTAATGCAAGTGCATTATTCTCCATAAAGCCACCGCCACCACGATTTAAGCCTTCATCTTCTTGGTCAAATGTTATCACATCATAGCC
>CAMAQF010000162.1 GCA_945860265.1 Emticicia agri
ATATAATGGGCAGTAAGAATATTAAATATTTTGTCCTCATTTGATTATGAATTTTAGTAAAAGTTAACGCTAAAACGCTTCTGTTACATGAAAATTATGATTTATGCTGTTATTTGAGATTGTTGCTATGTCTGAAAGGCTGCCGAGCCGTCATAAAAATCAAGTTCTGCTACTGGGAAAGCATACTCATATAGCACACCAGTAGAAATTTGAGATTTATCCAAATTTTTGAGTATATCATACGCTAATTGAGGATACGGAGTAGGGGCGTTGCAGTTAGGTATTTGGGCAAAAGCCAAAGCGTTGCACAGCATCATTCCGAGGACGATGGTAAAAATGAGATTCATAAGAAGTGTTTTTGTTTTAAAAATATCTTAATTCATTAAATTGACCTTCTGAAATAGTATATTCTTGATTAGTTTTGATGCTTTTTGTTTTAAATTCAAATGTCCCCCAAATTGTAGTTCCAACTATTTTTGATATGATTACTTTGCCTGATGTTGAAATTAAATCTTCCGTTGATGGTGCTGATGAATCGGGAGAATAATACCCTTTTGAACCTTTCAAATCGTTAGATAATGAATATTCTCCCTCAACTATATCTTGATTAGGAGATAACTTAATAATTATTCCTACAAAGTTGGGACGGTTCAACGCATTGATGTAAAACCAACCATTACTTCTATCCCAACTTATTTTTAGTGGATTAGACCCAACACCACCAATAGGGGATTTATCAACTTCGGGTATAAACTCTTTTCCATTTATTTTGCAATAAAAGGCTTCTTTTTTGGGATTTATAGTCTTTTTGCAAGCAAAAAATATAATGGGCAGTAAGAATATTAAATATTTTGTCCTCATTTGATTATGAATTTTAGTAAAAGTTAATGCTAAAACGCTTCTGTTACATGAAAATTATGATTTATGCTTTTATTTGAGATTGTTGCTATGTCTGAAAGGCTGCCGACAATAAATTTTTGCTATTTTTACAAACATATATACACACCTAAAGTATCTAATTTTCAAATTTAGAATTAGCTGCTACTAATCATTCAAAAAAACATTATTTATATTATGGTATTTGTCTTTACTAATGTAAAAAGAACATTACGATTATCTTCTAACCGCCAATGATTTGTAAATTGGGTTCTTGGTTCTAACGTCCAATAAAATAGATGAACAAAACCGCACCGATAAAAAAATCAATATAAAACGCATATTTAACTATATGACGTACTGACCTATATAAAAGTCACATATTTTGTTTATTATATTTTGTTCTTTCATAGGCTTACGAAGGTATGTAGGAAATACATAGGCAGCTAAAACCTCGCAGAGCGAGAGTTGTTGAAGCAATAAAACCACAAAAAAATAAGGGCGATAAATCAATTTATCGCCCTTATTTTTTTAACTCTTCATTTAAGTTCTGTGACGAAAATAAGTTACAAAAATGTGTTTTTTAAATTGTTGATAATCAAGATTTTATCGCTTCGGCGAACCGTCGCTTCGGCGAACCGTCTCGTATCTCGCTTCTTGTGTCTAGGTACTTAAAATTGTACTGCACCCGAATATTGTAGTGTAGCTATTGCTTTTTCGTACTTTGATTTCAGACTTTCGAGTTTAGTTTTCATATCAATTAACTTTGTTTCTCTCGCATTTATCAAGAACAAGGTGCTTTCTCCGATTAAAAACTTTTGCCTCTCGGCTGCGAGTAATTTCTCTTGATTGACGTTTGCAATGATTTGAAATTCAATTTGTTTGGCCAGATTAACTACTTCATTATAAGCACTTTCAACGCTAATTTTTAGTTCTCTTCCAATAATATTTTTCTCGAAAGTAGTCTGTAATTGCTTGATTCTGACCGATTGTAATTTTCCTCGTTCTTTTCTCAACAAGATCGGCATTTCAAAATTTACACCGAATTTATGATTATTGAGCAAGAAGCCACTCGCAACTGAGCCTTCTTTCTGATAGCCTGCTGGTACACGAAGTAAATTAAAGTTTACATCAAACTTAGGCTTGAGCATTTCAACTCTAAATTTCTCTTCGATTTGGAGTTGTTTTTGTTTCAGAATAATTTTAGCAATTTCTGGATGGTTTTGCTCCAAATTTCTCAAAATATCGTCCACTTTTTGGCGTTCAATGGCCATAGGATTGATTGTTTGTGGAATAAAATTTGCATCCAATTCGAGAGCTTGTTCGCTTTTATTCCAAAGATAATTAGAGATAGCCAAGGCTCCATTCTGAAACTCAAGCTTCGATTGTTCGAGGTTAACTTGTCGGTCTTGCACCGTAATGGCGGCTTCTACGCTATCAATAGCAGCAATTTCGCCTATTTTGGCACGTTCGCTTAATAGCTTAAAACGGTCTTCTGCCATTTGTAAGGCCTCTTGGTTTAGTTTGAGTTTCTGATAACTCAGATACCACTCCCAATAATCTTTTGCGGCCGAGAAAATAAACTTATTGATAATTTTTTGACGCTCAGCTTGGGCAATATTATTGAGAAGTCTCGCTTGTAGTAGCGTATTTCGGCGGGCATCAATCAAAATACCTTGTCCGAGGGGCACACTTACGCCACTAAAAATCAAACCTGCCGATTCTTCGGGAAAAAGGCGAGAGCCTCTATTTTGCTCATAGCCTCCTTTTATATCAATACCGCTATAAATCGGCACTTTCAAGGTGCTTTCAAAGCGGTTATAATAATCCTTGCCGTCGAGAGCTTTTCTATCAAATGTTGTGGCGAGTTTTGGGTCAAATTGTCCACGGGCTTGCATCATTTCTGCTTTGGCATCATCCAAATACAAATTTGCCTGCTTAATTACTGGGTGGTTTTTAAGAATTATTTCTTGAAAATCCTGAAAACTAAAGACCTCTGTTTTTTGTGAAAATGACTTAAATATGGTCACATTCAAGACAAAAACCATCAAAATGAGCTTTTTCGGTGAAATATATCGTTTTATTGTTTCTATCATTTCTGTTAATGAATTTGTAAGGGTTTGAATTCTACATGATGTACATATTTATTGTGTTGAAATTTTCCCCATGCGGCGGTCGCTCTTTATTTTCAAGGAAGGAAGTTGGTCGCTCGGTGTCCTGAAGAAGTCAGACTGGGTGGTCGATTGACGAAGAATTAGTCTTTTGTCTCAGTTTACCACCTCACCTAATAAAAATACAAGAAAAATGTATTTTTATTAGGTACTCCTCCTTGAAAAAGGAGGAGAAATTGTTACTTTACAACCTACTTTATATCGTATAGAGTTTTGTTAATATTTGGATAAATATTTTATTTTTTAACAGTTGTTTCTTTGCCTGTTTTTTCTCCTTCCTCTGGAACTTCTTTCAAACTTGGTGGGAAGGCATTTAACTGACGCCAGATTTCGTACCAAACTGGCACATCATCGAGCATAATCCAACCATACACACCTGAGCCTACTCTGAGTTGTTTTGGCCAATTGCCACTCTCCGGAGTTACAAGTAAACGATACTGCCCATTTTTGCTATCAATCATATCAATTACTTTCACTTTTCCTGCAAAAGTAC
>CAMAQF010000163.1 GCA_945860265.1 Emticicia agri
ACCATTTTTGGGCAAGTTGTACAAAAGAAAAACCCTGCTGATTTTTTACCAAAAGGATTTGTATTATTTGAAACGATTAATGGTGACTTGAATAAAGATGGTATTGAAGATTGTATTCTTATCATCAAAGGTACAGACAAAAGTAAAATTATTACAGACAAATATAGTGGACAATTAGACCGCAACCGAAGAGGTATTATTATTTTGTTCAACAAAAATAACCATTACGAATTAGTCATAAAAAATCAAGATTGCTTTTCTTCTGAAAACGAAGATGGTGGTGTTTATTTTGCACCAGAACTATCAGTTGAAATTGAAAATAGTAATTTGACTGCTTTTTATATGCATGGTAGATATGGGTATTGGAAATATATATTTAGACACCAAAATGGGGATTTTGAGTTGATTGGCTATGATGCAAGTGTCAATCGAGGTCCCGTAACACAATATCAGACAAGTATTAATTTTTTAACAAAAAAGAAACTAACAAGAGACAATCTGAACAAAGACGAAGAAGGTGACGAAAAATATGAAGATAATTTTAAAGATAAGTGGAAAAAAATCAACATTAAAAGCCATGTAATGTTATCAAGAATAAAAGACTTTGACGAACTTGATATGACACAATACTGAGAGAAAAATAACTACCCAAGACCTATTCATTATATACTTGGTGTTTTTTTGCTCAAAGGCTCATACGACTGGACAAAAGCGAAACTCAAAGCGTTAATTCTCCGCAAAAAGTCCCAGTTTATAGGCTCGGTCAACATTCGATTAGCGTGGTATTCACTCAAATTTCACTCCGAACGATAAATTCTTTTGCTTTTCACGGGGTCGCCCGTGCGATTTCTTTTTTCAGAACTTGGCATGCAGATTTGGTCGGTGACATTTAGGCAGAGCTGTTTCTACGATTTTTAGTATTTGGAAGGTTTCTTTACTATTTATCATCAATATTTAAAACCTAAGCATCAATCATTTACATCATCAATCCTATCACTTACTTAGAATTTCAATGACAATAATACTTCATAACGGTCTTGAAAACTTGTTCTCTAATTGGATTTACATTGAAATAGTCTTTTGTTGGAGACAAACCTATATTTTGGCGATTGATTAATAAAACGATTGAAATGTTTTCATTAGGTACAACTGAAATACTTGTACCTGTAAAACCAGTATGACCGAAAGAACCTTCGCTGGCATCTTTCATAAATGCATTCTGATTATCCATCATCCAACCAAGTCCATTTTTAAATGTATCTTTTTTAAGGAAAAGTTGAATTGTTTTCTCAGAAATAAATTGTTTTTTACCATTTTTACCACCATTCTTAAGTATATCCACTACGGTTTGTATATCATCAATCGTTGAAAAAATACCTGCTGCTCCCGAAACTCCCTCATTGGCATACCAAGTGTTTCCATCATTTACTTCTCCTACGAGCGTGTACTGACGCCAAGCATTCCAAGAGTTTGGGTCGATTGATTTTATCATAAACCCCAAAGTTGAATCTTCCAACATCCGCTTTTCGTAAGGATTTCCATGAGACGTGGCCGCAATATTTAATTTTCGACCAGTATCGTTTGGGCGATAAGTGGTATTAGTCATTTTTAGAGGTCGAAAAATATTTTCTTCCATAAAAACATTTAAGGGTTTATTAGAGATTTTTTCGATGATTTCGCCTAAGATTGTAAAGCCTAAATCACTGTAATGTCGTCCCTCTCCTACTGGAAATTTAAGTGGCAATCCCTCAATAAATTTAAAAGTTTCTTGTTTGGTTTTACAACGATAGTAGAGTGGATACCAATCATATAAACCAGAAGTGTGTGTGAGCAAATGACCAATTGTTATATCTTTTTTGTCGGGCTGATTAAATCCTTGTATATATTTTCCAACTTTATCTTCAACATTAATTTTACCGGCATCAACCAAAAGCATTACAGCAGTTGTCGTTCCGACGACTTTGGTCAAAGAGGCAATATCATATAAGTGCTTAATAGATGTTTTTTCTGGATTTGCCAAAACATTGCCATAAAAATCCTTTATTTGAGCATATCCGTAAGCTTTTTTAAGTATAACTTCATTTCCTTTTTTAACTTGAATTACCGCACCCGGAATCTTCGATTGATCAATATAATTCTGAATAATGGTATTTATTTCCGCAATACATATAGCTTTATTTTGAGAATATCCCACAAAAAAACTTAGAACTAATAATAAGCTTAGAGATTTTTTAAACATAAAGAAGGTAATTTAAAATCTATTTTTTAAGGCATAATCCGAAATATACTTTTGCAAACCTGCGTTCACAAAGTTATCTATATTTTAAACTATATTAAAGCCATTCTGATGATAAAGTTTTATCACGACCTTGAATAAAATAAGGTATTATGATTTATTGGGCTTTATATAAAAACAAAAAGATGGCCTAAAAATAAGCCACCTTTTTGTATAAAAACACATATTTTACTATTTAAACCAAATCAAAACGGTCAAGGTTCATTACTTTCGTCCAAGCTGCTACGAAATCTTTGACAAATTTCTCTTGTGAATCTTGGCAACCATATACTTCGGCAATGGCACGAAGCTCTGAGTTCGAACCAAAAATAAGGTCAACACGAGTTCCTGTCCATTTCAATTCACCAGTAGTACGGCTACTGCCTTCAAACACATCACTATGAGCAGAAGTAGCCTTCCATGTTGTGCTCAAATCAAGTAAGTTTACAAAGAAATCGTTAGTCAGAGTTTCTTTACGATTTGTGAAAACGCCGTATTGTGAGCCATCTGAATTGATATTCAATACACGTAAACCTCCAACCAATACAGTCATTTCTGGAGCTGTTAAAGTCATTAATTGTGCTTTATCAATCAACATTTCTTCTGCTGAAGTTGTATAATGCTTCTTTTGATAGTTTCGGAAACCATCAGCAATTGGCTCAAGCACCGCAAATGATTCTACATCTGTTTGCTCTTGAGAAGCGTCAGTACGGCCTGCTGTAAACGAAACTGCAATCTCTTGTCCAGCATTTTTTGCTGCTTGCTCAATACCTGCACAACCTCCTAATACGATTAGGTCAGCAATCGAAACTTTCTTAGCACCTGCCTGAATTGCATTGAATTCTTCTTGAATACTTGTGAGTGTATCTATCACTTTTGAAAGTTGGGTCGGATTATTAATATCCCAATATTTTTGTGGTGATAAACGTACCCTTGCTCCATTAGCCCCACCGCGTTTATCCGAACCACGGAATGTAGAAGCAGATGCCCAAGCAGTTGAAACTAATTCCGATACCGATAAACCAGACGCAAGAATATTAGCTTTTAATGCACTTATATCATAATCATCAATAAGTTCATAATTAACCGCAGGAATCGGATCTTGCCAAATAAGTTCTTCGGTTGGCACTTCTGGTCCCAAATAGAGTGATTTCGGTCCCATATCACGGTGCG
>CAMAQF010000164.1 GCA_945860265.1 Emticicia agri
CAGATTATGGAGTAGGCATTCATGCGATGAAAAAGGTTAAAAAATGATCTTTTGTTTTTAATGGGTAGCTAAAGCGTGTATCTTTGAATGCTCAATTCGGGGCTGTCCGGTTTTGACAGCATAGATTTTTGTACGAGTAAGCATGTCGTGCGTTGGATAATTAGCACGTTAATCTGAATATTCAACCTTCAAATGGCAATACTACGTATGCCATGGCTGCTTAATCGATAGATTAATCACCATTCGGGCCGCCGAACGGGTTTACCTGACACCAGGTTCCGCCGCCGACTCAAAAAAAGCACAGGTTGCTTCCGGCGAATGAAGTGCCGTCGGATTAAGATCATTCTTCTACGGGCAGGATGGGTTTGTTCCGTTCCGGTTTTGCCCCGACAATCAATTCGGAAATAAGCATGTAGAAGGCGTATGATGAATGTGTTTGGACGCGGGTTCGATTCCCGCCAGCTCCACAGAAAGTCAGAACGAGAATGAGAGCGTGAGCGATCATGGAGTTCTGACTTTCTTCTTCGCACTCTTTCTGTTTCTCATGCTTATAAAAGTAAACTTTTCAAATCTTCCGCAACCACGGAAGAAAATAGTACAAATTTATTTTTAAACCAAACACAATTTTCGCTATACTATTTTCTTGCTTCTGAATAATATTCAGTTTGCCTCTTTTTTCTATCGTTCGAATTCTTTGTACCTTATTGTAAATGAATATAAGGCATGAACTACAAACTATCATTTCAGGAATTAGCAATCATGCAACAACAGATTTTATCCAAGCAGCAACCCACTACCTTAGAGAAAGCAAAAAAACAAGTGGAAATGCTCAGGAATCTGACAAGCTCTCAAAAGTACAAGAAGCAAAGAAGTTAATTTCATGGATTGACCAAAATAACCTTTGGTTCAGTGAGCACCATGAAAATCGATTTTTTTGCAAAAGGTGCTGAACAGCGTGTTTATTTACATTCAGACGAGAGATATGTCAGACAAGCGGCTACGTTTATCGTATAAACTAACTTTTTCAATTTTCTTATTTTGTTTTTTGACATTTCTATCATTTCCTCCAATCTATTATTTTTAAATATTAATACATATTAACCCACATACCCGATTTAATAAATCCAATTTTCAGATACCCTTCCGAAACAAAAAAGAATTCAAACCACTCCCTTGCCATTAAATTAGTTACCATCTTTTGACGAATGGTATAGGTCTTAAAATGTTTTATCATACCCAAATATGAATTCATCGTGGATTGAAGTTTTTGCAATAATTCTTTGGTAAAACCCTGAGCTGATAATTGCTGATTATAGTTTGAAATAGCTTCATGCATATTGCCCTTTGTTTTATTGGCAACATAGATGCGTTTCCTTTTTAGAATGGCTCCCAAAAATTTAACCCCCTTACTTATGTGTTGTAAATATATTTTTTTAGGATGTAGTTCCAAACGGATTCTTTCTTTCAAATACGCTTTTATCCGTGTTATTAATTGCTTCAAAAAATCTTTATCTCGATGTACTACCAAAAAATCATCTACATATCGCGCATAGTTTCCTTTGCCTACCTGCTTTTCCATAAAATGATCAAAACCGTTCAGATAAAAATTTGCAAATACCTGACTGGTTAAATTACCAATGGGCAACCCGCAGTTGCGTGGGCTATGAAACAAACTCTTGTTTTTTGGAAGTCCGTTCCAATCCGTCTTTTCTCCTTTGATGACACAATTTTTTGCCGGGTCGTTGAAAATAATTTTATGGCATAATTCAAGTATCAAATCTTTATCCTGCTCCTTGTAATTTCTTTGTATAAAGAGCTTCAGTTTTCTAAAAAGTATATCCCTGTTGATATGCATAAAAAACCCTTGTATGTCCAGCTTTAAAATATAGCTGTCTTTCTTATAATAGTCGGATGTTTTATTAATCATATCTCTTACCGTAAAAATGCCATGATGTGTACCCTTGCCAACCCTACACGCAAAACTGTTGTTGATAAAACGCTTCTCAAAATAAGGATTGAGCTTATTGATGACATAATGATGCACTACCCTGTCTTTAAAATCTGCTGCAAATACCTCGCGTTTTACCGGCCTTGTTACAATAAATGCAATGCTTTTGCCCGGTGTATAAGACCCGTCATATATCTCATCTACCAACTGAAATAAATTTCGCTCCAAATGTTTTTCAAACCGAAGCGCATTGGCTGTATTTCTTTTATTTCTTCGGCAATCAAAATAGGCCTCAAAGATAGACTCAGTGAGTGCTTGCTTGTCAATATTTCTGAATAAGGATAATTGCATTTTCAAAAAAATAATCCTCCGATGAACACCGGAGGATTTGTTTAGTGTTAAATCCCTGACAACCCGCACGGAGAAACCGTTTGTCTTATTGTTGTTGTTCCTGTTAACATTGGCATTATTGTTGTTCAGGTTGCGGTTCCATGCGTTTGTTGTGTCAAACTCGCTCGCACTCCACCAGTTTCCATTGTTTCCAACATTGTTGAATGTTCCATTGTTGTTTCGGTTGCCACCGGGGAGGCCGGCAATAAAAGTAACCTCTGTTGTTTTTACTGCGTACAACCCCGTTGATTCTATCTCGGTTGGTTTTTTACATACACAGTGGGTTACCGGATTTAACTTGCACGCTTTTGTATGCCTTGACACACAAAACTCCGGCGAAAACTATTTTTGAGCACGCTGCCAACCCGTAAGCTGACGCGATACATCTTCTACTTTTTGATTGATTTGCACAAATGTACTCAGATTAATTTGATGCAAATCATTCATTACCCTTATCAGCAATCTTATTACTTCTATATGTTCTCTCGCTTCTTGTAGCACCGCTATTTTATCTTTTTTTGTATTTGCCCTGTATACTAATACCAGCAAATCTAAGGTCTGCTTTTTGAGCGTTTCACCTACTGTGTATTTATACTCTTTGCTAAAGCCCTTGGTGAATTGAAAAATACCCAACAATAAATCGTAAGTGCTTTTGTAAACAGGTAACTCCTGGTATGATGACATAGATAAGTAAGTCAAAAGTAAGCCCAATAGCCATCGGGATCAAAATTCTAAACCCTTACACCCTTCCGATCACTCAGGGTAAACTCTGGCCAAAAAACTTGTCCCATAAATACGATCAATTTCAAAAATATTTTTTTGGGGCTTCGCCCCAAATGAGCACCTTGCTGCCGGATTTTACCAAACTTCCCCTTGCGAATTCACCGAAGGTAAACCCCAAATAGACAAATAGGCAACTCAGCTCAAACGTCAAACATCTTTTTAATTCAGATATACACATATATACGCAGTTATTAATCCCTGACAACCCGCACGGAGAAACCGTTCGTCTTATTGTAGTAGTACCTGTCAACAGCGGCAAGATTGCCGTACAGGCCGCGGTACCACGCGTTC
>CAMAQF010000165.1 GCA_945860265.1 Emticicia agri
ACAAACAATTATTTTAGCGGCTGTTGGGGCAGTAGTTAGTTTTTTGGTTTCTATTGCGCTTAAGGTGTTGAAAAATAAATTCTTTCATTAGTTGTGGTGACCCGATGAGAGATAGAATGGAGCCCCAAATTTGGGGCTTTTTCTATTTATAAGGATTGGTCAATTTGTGAAAATTTTCAAGTTTCATTTTTTTTCTTCTTCTTACTTTTTTCATTGCTAAAAAAGTAAGCAAAAAAGCTAGACAATAAAAAGCTACCTGCCCACAAAGCCTGAAGCACGGCTCGCTTTATTGTCAGGCCAACGCTCGCCAAATAATAAGCAATTGGATAAGATTGGATGAGAGAGAAAAGCTTTGGAGATCATAATAGTTTCAATTTGTCGGAAATTCCGACAAGTTCATTAACAGCCAGAAATTATTCGCCAATGATGCTATAAGTTAAATTTCGCTTTTATGATATTTCGGATGACAAACCAAGAATCTTAAAATAACGACTGATTGTCTCAGGAATAAGCATTAATTTTATTTCAAAGAGACCAGTTAGAAATGTATATAGTGAAGGTGAATTAGACGAAAAAGTGGTAAGTGCAAAATTTGCACATACCACTCTTCATAGATCTTTAAAAGGGAAAACTCAAGAATTGATTAGAGTTTCAGTTGTTGCAAAAAATACAACAACTGAAACAGATGGAAAAAAACATGAATGGAACAATTTCCATTTTGGAAACAGTTCAAATAGAAGGCACCAGAAAAATTAAAAGAAAATTAGCCTTTTATAATTCTAACTTTTACACAATATAATATATAAATACACATCAGAATATAATATGTAAATGCACAGCAGAATATAATATGTAAATGCACAGCATTAAAATTTAAAAAGTATATATTGATTTATTGATTGTTCATGGAATTATAGAACAATTTCAAGAAACTAAATCGATTAAATAGAAAAAGCCCTTGGGGGCTTTTTCTATTTAAGGACCTTGTACATGATTACTTTTTTAGCTTCTTTGATCAATTGGATTTGCTTCAGGGTTTGCGCTAAATGTTGGTCAAAAGTGTTGAGTAAAACAATGGCATTTTGAAATTCATTTGGCTGTAAATTGGCTTTTTCGCTGGCTTCGGCAATGATGTTAATGACATCATGAACGCGAATAAAGGAAATGACAGAACCTGTTAAAAAAGGTCTGAAAAATTGACTTTGCCATAATCCATAAGCAAGCCAATAAAAGAAATCAGCTTCTTGTTCAGTTTTGGCTATTAGCACAAAACAATTTGGACATGGAGCTTTGAGAGGTTTTCCGGCATTTGCACCTTTTGATAAAATAAAAAGATGCGGAGTTGAGTAATTGTTGCCAATCTTGTGGCATTTGATGTTTGGTTTAAGCATAATCTGGGTTAAAAAATTTATGCTTCGCTTCGCGCCTTATATTTTTAAAAGAGAAAGAAAAAAAACCAGAAAAAAAAAGAAAAAGAAAGCCGATTCTAAGGGTGGCGGTGGTAAAAACCAAAAGGAAGCGGAATAAATGAGAGCCTTTGCGATGGGTTGTGTTTATGCCGAACACTTTTGGTTTTTAATCGTGGAGTGGGTTGTGGGAGCCGCCCTATTTTTGCTGCCTTTTTTATTTTTTTGTTATCGAGATGCTGGTAAGGAAGAGTATTTATAGGATGCTAAAATCAAAGAAGAATTTCAATCAAAAAGCGATTAAAAAGGATGCTAAGATTTTAGATAAATTCAATTGGTAATCGAAGGAGGATGCTGAACGAGCGAAGGGGAAAAGCAAGGGTTACTACTGCATGAACTGCAGCATTTTTAGGGGAAACTGAATGGAGCAATAATTCGGCTATGCGGTCGGGGATTTGGGTAGGAATTAGCCGAAATTGCGTAATGAAAGTTTGGGGTTGGAATGCAGCAGGGCAAAAGTAGGCACTGTTGCTGTGAGGTGCTTTTGGAGGGTGAATGAAATGAAACGGGGAATGAAGTGAGGATTGCGAAGTGTAACGTAGCACCCGAAACGAAATGGTAATGGAATGAAATTTACCTTCCAAAAGCAAATGGGTTTAGGAGAATGTTCAACTTGATGTTTAAACTGATTGGAATTTTTTAGTGTAGATTATTTATAACCATTGTTTTATTTTATTCCAATCTTTTAATTGAAGTTCGTTATTTCTATTGCGAATACCAAGGCCACCGGTATGAAATACAGGAAAAATTAGTAGCCCACTTGATACTGTAATTGGCGAATTATCAACCATATTTTTGAGAGACATTGTTTTTAAGTTATACAATTCAAAAACGGATTTTGTTGCAACTGCACCCATGGTTATTATTATCTTAGGTTGTATTATATCAATAAGTGGCTTTAAAAATAAATCGCGGCTTTCTTTTATCCAACTTGTTTTAAAATTGGCTGACATTGGAGGAGTTTTTAAACCCATCACAGCATTTGTAAAAAAGATTGGATTTTCTTTATTTGGACTTAATGGATGTCCTAAATCATAACCTAATAAATTGAATAGATTATACAGATTTTTGTTAGATGGGTAAGCGTATTTATTAGGAACAAGTTCTACTTTGCCTTCTGTGTTAATAAAAGTTTGATAATCGCTAAATTCTTGGCCTATTAGCAATATTTTAGCATTAAGATTATTTTGCCATTGCGCCCATGGTTCAATTTCACACGTATCAAATTTTGATTGTGAAGGATTTATTAAACTTTTATCTATGAAAGTATAATTTTTACGCTTTTCAACTAATTTTTGATATGCAATAATTTTTTCTTCGAGCGTCATAAAATAAAATGATGTGAAATAAGAAACGAATTTCAATAATAGTTTTTTTTATTCTGATTGAATACTTTCAATTAAAAATATTGATTGTTTTACTGAAGATAGATGGTAGGTAAAACAGCCTTGAGCGTGCGGTGGGAAAATGGGATGCAAGGAAGTTGCAGACCATGTGTCGCGAGCCTACTGCGAGTGGAGCTGAGGCGGGAGGCAGAGGTGGCGTGAAGCGCCCTGACGACCTGTGTATCACACAAGGGTTTGGCATAATTTTTTGCGTTTGGGTAGGGGAGTTGGCTTATTCAAAAATTATGACAAACCCGCAGCCGAAGCGACATAGCAGGCGAGCCTAACTATAGCAGCGGCTGGGCTGAAGGCTGCTGAAGAGAAAGTAGCGAGGAACGAGCGAAAAGAACAAAGCTGCCTACAGCACAGAGATAGCTGCTGTGACGACTGACGAAGGCAAGGCAAATGGCATGACAGGCTTTTGCACTTCGACAGGCTCAGTGACCGTGACTTGGATTGCCTGTTGGAGTAAAAACCCTAAAGGGCAATATAGCT
>CAMAQF010000166.1 GCA_945860265.1 Emticicia agri
TGAACGAGTGCCGTTGGTGATTTGTATTGCAGAATGTATCACTCGTGAGGCGGTAGCAATCGCAAAAAATTACGAACAAGCTGGTGCTGACGGTTTTATGATATTGCCACCGATGCGTTATTCGGCCGATGAACGTGAGATCCTTCACTATTTACATCGAGTTGCTGATTCGACTGATTTACCTGTTTTGGCCTATAACAATCCGTTGGCTTATAAAAACTTTATTTCGATTCCAATGTTCCATGATTTGGCGGCAAACCCACATTTCGAGGCTATGAAAGAATCGACTGGTGATGTTCGTTATATGACCGATATTATCAATGTATTTGGTGGACGTTTCAAAATAATGTCTGGTGTTGATGATTTAGCTTATGAAAGTCTTTTGATGGGTGCTGATGGCTGGGTTGCAGGGTTGGTTGATGCGTTCCCACGGGAAACAGTTGTGATTTATGAGTTAGTAAAACAAGGTCGATACGAAGAAGCTCGTCAGATTTATCGTTGGCACTTTCCGTTGATGCATTTAGATGTTTCGACTAAATTCATTCAAAATATCAAACTCGCACAAGTAGCAACTGGACTCGGTACTGAGTGGGTTCGTGAACCACGATTACCATTATCAGGCGAAGAAAGAGAAAAAATCTTAAAAGTCATCAATGATTCATTAGCAACTAGACCCATTTTGCCGCAGATATAACCCCTAAATATAAAAGAGGGATTTTAAATTATCGTTTGTAATTATGAAAGAAAATAGCACTTCTCCCATTTGCATAGAAAATGTAAGCTCCCCTTTAGGAGCCGGGGAATTCTTTTGCATTGACGCTCACACCTGTGGGAATCCAGTTCGTTTGGTAGCTGATGGTGGGCCAAATTTAGATGGTAAAAATATGTCCGAAAAGCGTCAGCATTTTCTGCGTGAATATGACTGGATTCGTAAAGGCTTGATGTTTGAACCTCGTGGACACGATATGATGTCGGGCAGTATTTTATACCCACCGCATGACCCTGAAAATGATGTTGCGGTGCTATTTATCGAAACCTCAGGTTGTCTTCCCATGTGCGGGCATGGCACTATCGGAACGATTACAATTGCCATAGAACATGGACTTATTCAACCAAAAAAGCCAGGTTTTGTGCGAATGGAAGCACCGGCGGGTTTGGTTATGATTGAATACAAACAAGAAGGGAACAAAGTAAAATCAGTAAAATTAACAAATGTTGCTTCATTTTTAGCTGCTGAAAATATAGAAGTTGAATGCCCAGATCTGGGTACGCTAAAAGTCGATGTTGCTTACGGAGGAAATTTTTATGCCATTGTCGATGTGCAGGAAAACTTTTCAGGATTAGAAAATTACCGAGCCGACCAACTAATCACTTGGGCAAAAGTTTTGCGTGAAAGAATTAATGAGAAACATACTTTCGTTCACCCAGAAAACCCAACAATTAATGGTTTGAGCCACATTGAATGGACAGGAAAAGTGATTGACCCAACATCAACTGCTCGAAATGCTGTTTTTTATGGAGATAAAGCAATCGACCGCTCGCCTTGTGGCACTGGAACTTCGGCACGAATGGCTCAATGGGCGGCCAAAGGCAAACTTAAAGCTGGTGATGAATTTATTCACGAAAGTATCATCGGCAGTAAGTTTATTGGAAGAATTGAAGGCACGACTAAAGTCGGGGAATTTGATGCAATTTATCCAAGTATCGAAGGTTGGGCAAGAATTTATGGAAACAATACTATTACCATCGATGACCTGGACGACCCTTACGCATTTGGTTTTCAGGTGATTTAGCACCAAGTACGCCAGAACCCTAAAGTGGAATTTATTTTCTCTTATTTCTTGACAAGAAATGATTAAGTTTGTTGAAAATAGCTATTTCAGACAATGCAAATTCAAAAAATACGACTCCAAAACTTCAAACGTTTTACCGATTTAACAATTGAAGGTATTCCCGAAAACACTAAACTCGTCCTATTGATTGGTGCGAATGGTTCGGGAAAGTCTTCTGTTTTTGATGCTTTTGAGGTGTTAAATGTCTATTCAAGAAAACTTATGCCTTCAGCAACAGCATTAGTTGAAAAATATTATCAAAAAAAGGATGATGCTTTCTTGATTGATATTACTTCGAACAAAGGAAATTTTCATTGTCAAACATGGTCTGACGCCAATAGCGGTAGCACAGTAGGAGAATTACCAACCAATTCTTTTTATGGAAGAACAAGTTTCAGACAAATATCAAGGTTAACAAAAACTGTTTTAGGGAGTGAATTAGCGACTCAAAATGATGCAGACCGTCCAAAAATTTATATTGACCGAGATGAGCGTTTTGAGAATGACATTGAAAATATGCTTAGGGATATTCTTAAAAATGTCTTTTCAAGCGTTGATTCGAGTAAGTACATAAGAGAAAAATATATCTATCCTATCAATCAAGCATTACATAGAATTTTTAATAACGACCATAACATAGAGATTGAACTACTTGAAATTATTCCCCCATTAGAAGGTAAAACTGCCCAAATCACTTTTAAAAAAGGTAATTTTGAAATTCACTATAATTGGCTTAGTGCTGGCGAAAAGGAAGTAATTAATATTTTATTTAATTTATTGAGTAGAAAGGATTTATTGCACGATGCTATTTTATTTTTCGATGAAATGGATTTACATCTAAATACAGCCATTCAGTATAATTTGATAAAGGAAATTACAGAAAATTGGATTCCTGAAAATTCTCAACTCTGGACGGCTTCTCATGCTTTGGGCTTTATTGATTATGCTAGTAAAAGTGAAAATGCTGTGATTATTGATTTTGACTCCCTAAATTTTGATTTTGCCCAAAACCTCTTGCCTCAATCTAAAGAAATACTCGATGTTTATGACATTGCTGTGCCTAAAAGTATGCTTTCACAGCTTTTCATAGGGAAAAAGATTGTTTTTTGTGAGAATAAAAATAATGAATATTATAACCTTTTAGGAATTGAAAACACCATTTTTGTGGGCGGAAAGGCATCAAGAGAAGTTTTTTTACATATTAAAAGAGATGCCAAGAACCATGCACTAAGAGATAGAGATTTTCTGACTGATACTGAAATTAAGGCGATAAAAAAAGAACACCCAACTTATCATATCCTAAAATATTATGACTTTGAAAACTATATTTATCACCCCGATAATATTGCAGAACTTTCACCCGAAGGTTTCGATAAAAACACATATATTAAAGAAATAATTGAGCAAAAAAAT
>CAMAQF010000167.1 GCA_945860265.1 Emticicia agri
TTGAAGTTATTGTGCCTGTTCCCGAAACAAAAATGCTATCGCCAACTCCTGAAGCGAAAACAGAGCTTGTAGATAATTCAAATCCTGATGGAGCTTTAATGCCAATTCCTGTTGTAAGGTTTGCTCCACTTACACTAAAACTTGAAGCAGTAGATGCCGTTCCATAAGTAGTAGAAAGGGCTGAAAGTGTTCCTGTTACCGATAAACTTGGAGTAGCAGCAGCTTTTGGAGCAAATGCAATTCCTTTAATGATTGTACCTGTAACTGTAGTATATAAAGTAACGTTATTTGCTGTTGTAATATTAATAGTTGTATTGTAACCGGCAGCATCAATTAATTTTATTACTGAATTTGATATAGTTGCACCATTACCAGTAGTCACAAATAAATTCGCACCAGTTCCTGATTTTTCTGCTGCCAAACCAAAACCTCCAAATGTAGTTGTGTATGTTCCATTTGTTGCCCAAGACCCGTTTACCAAAGAAAACTTCGAAATAGTTCCAGCTGTTGCAGAAGATGTCTCAACGGTATATAAAATATCATAAGTACTGTTACCTGTTGATGATACCAAATAGAAATCTGTTTTGTTGGCATTTCCATTACTCAAGCCAGGTAATGCAGTAAAAGTACCACCGGTAGCTGCAGAAATAATTCCAACTGGAGGCGCTGTAGTTGAAGCTGTATAGGCATAAACAGTTCCACCAAATGCTTTTACAGAACGAATATTTCCGGCTGGACTGGCAGCCGTTGTTCCGTTCGTATAAAAACCACCCTGGTCACCAACGAACCAATTTGAATTATTTATTGTAGTTGCACATCTGGTTTGATTTCCACTGGTTCCAGAATATGTTGTTGCTAATGCTACAGTGCCCGAACTATTTACGGTTACTACTGCTCTTGGAAGAAAAGTATTTGCATTAGATGATGTATTTCCATCAACATTATGTCCTGTAAAACAAAACAAACTTCCGTCATTGCTATTTGCTGCATATAAAGTTGAAGACGCAGAGCCAGATACTCTTATTGCATTTGTACCAGTTCCTGGTATAGCAATTGTTTGTACTGCGGTTTGTGATGCTGTAGTTTTGTTGATCTCCACAACGCTAGCTGTTGTATTATTAGCAGACGCAGACGCAACAACAATAGCAAGGTTATTGCTATTGAAAGCGGTTTGTGCAATTCCTGATTGACCTTGTAAAAGAATCAAAATAATCAAGGATAAAGCTGAGAAAAATGTTTTTTTGGTTAGACTGGTTTGAAAATACTTGTTTAGCATTTTTTTTAGTTTAGGCAGTAAATGTATTTTCTGAATCTTGATTAAAATCTTCAGATTGATTAGTTAACATAAAATTGATTTCGTGGTAACATAATATTTATATTTTCTTCTCCCATTTTTCTTTTTTTGAGGACTTTTCAGTTTGTTTTTTTGATCTAATTAGCTTGATAATTATTTAACACTGCAGAATTGCGTGTGAATTTTTTTCTGAAAAACTAGTTTCATAGCATTTAATACACCTATCCTTCTAATAACAGTTTAATTAAAGTATAGTACAGTAATTCAAACTGATTGCTTTTTAGGGATACATACAAACCCACTGAAATCAATTCCAGTCTTTGATTGTTTTGTCAATCGCGTCTCTGAGCTTTGCTGATACCCCTACCTCATTGGCGAATTTTTCCCAATTCATTACGGTTGATTCAATTTCATCGATAATGAAAGAGGCTTGTTTACACTTGATTGATTTGCCTATCACCAACAAATCGTTTTTTGATATTCCTTTTCGTTTGCCGTTAATACTGAGTGCATGCTGACTTACCCATTGATGATTCGGTTTGTAGGCGTGGCATAAATCGTATGCCGGCGCCAGTTCCCATTGACTATTCTTTTTTAAGCGAAAAGCAAAATTCTTGGTATGATCATCACAATTACGCGCTATCACATTAAAGACCATTCTACGAAACATTTGCTCTGCTTCAGGATAGCTCAACTTTAATTCACGCATGGTTTGAAAGAGTTGCTCATAACTAAAACTCGTTACGGAATTGTAATCATAATGCTGAATAGCACAAAGGGTTTGAATATGGTGTTTTATATCTCCATCTTCTCTATCAAAGCGTTTGGTCATAAAATGTGCTCGTCCATTTTCCTCCAATAATTGGGAAGTCATCATATCAATACCGCAAGCAATGGCCATGTTATAATACGCCATCTCCACGCTGCCATAGCCGGTACTGGCTCCCAACTGAACATCACTCACTCCATCCAGTTTTAACAACCAGTGCTCAAATCCTTTCGGTGCAATCGTTTGACCAGATCGAACTTCACCGGTTTTTTCATTATAGGCTATCACAGCTTTAGGTCTTGCTCCACCTGCCGACGTGCCGACCTTGAGTATTTCCATCATGGCCTGTTCATCCTCTTTTTTCAAATTGGTTTTTAGGGATGACTTTTGCGACAGCATTTTTTTTGCAATGTCTACCAGGCTATCCATTTCGATAGAGAACGTACGCTTGGTCTCTTTCAGTGCTGCGGGCTCAAATTCCATAGCGCCCATTCCTCTTGTTCCAATAAAGCAAAGCATCTCTACCGGATTCATGCTATTCGCAACGCGACCATTTTGGGCAAGCCACATGTTGATTAATTGATTTCCGTATTTATCCGGAAGCACATCTGCCAGTAAACCTGGCATTCCCTTATAGGTATCAAAAGGCGAATTTCTTTCGGGCTTCAATTCCGGGAAATTGAAGATGCTTTTGGCTGATCGGATGGGCATTTTCAGCGGCGACAAATCCCAATTCTTGTTTTTGAAATTGGAATCAAATTCAAAGGTGGTCATACCCGTTCTATCATCCCAGGCTACAGCACCTACAATTGCCCCCCATATTTTTACAAACGCTGTATGCATGTTTTACCAGGTTGATTTTTTAGATGAAGCGGATGGTGTGCCACTGGCTCTTTTGCGTTTTTTTAATTCTATTTTGGCCAGCTGAATGGGACTAACCGTTGGTTGAACAGAGAACACATCCAGTATATGCAATTGATCCAACACCCTTAATACCTGGAGTAAAGTGGCCAGTGTAACAGTCTCACCCTTTTCCAGCAAACTCAAGGTAGAGCGACTGATGCCTGCGGCATGCGCCAGGGCATCTTGTGTTTTGTTCAGCTCCATGCGCTTTTCCTTGACAAAACGTCCAATGTGCTCCGCC
>CAMAQF010000168.1 GCA_945860265.1 Emticicia agri
GCAGAAGTAGAATTATTTCGCAGATTTTTTCTAAAAACCTTCAATTCTATTCGGTTATGAATTTGGTCAGTATCATTCATAAGGATTTTATTTGAGTATTTAACCACCCCCTGCCCCCTCCTAAATTAGGAGGGGAAATTATTTTGTTGATAACTGAAATATGTGGCGTTGTTGGTCATAGTTAGGTTTACCATGAAAATTGAAAATCAGATTTTCAATTTTCATGGAGAATATAAGTGTATTTTCGAAATTACAAAATATTAAAATATATTATCATCCTGCCAATTTGAATGTTCATCTTTAAAAAGTCCCAAATCTGAATCATATAATTTGTTTGTAATGAAATAGTCAATAGTTAATAAATCCCCTTTTTTGTTTTTCTCGAAGGCAAAAATCTCCTTTCTTAGGTTTTGAGTAGAAAGCCATTGGGCAAACCTATTTTTTTTGATTGAAACCTTTAGATTTTCGGCATTGATAAAATCGAAATTTCTCAAATACTCTTCAAATTTTGATTTATAGATTTGAGGTAAAATCTTTGCTCCATCAAATTGTTTATAAAAATCTTCTTCCGTTTTTTTTGAATGAATCAACGGCACAAGTAAATCTAATGTCGATTTCATAGTTTCATAGACTTGCTTGAAGTCCTTTTCTTGTTCTTCATTCCACGAAGGATAAACAAAATCAATGTATTCTTGCAAGATAGACTCATCTACAATTCCATCATTTTTAGCCTTTGAAAAAACTTCTAATGTTCTTGAAATGACATCTTTGTCGTAGATATAAAAATCTATTTTGTTACTTTCTTTGAAAATAACGCACGGCGAAATTCCTCTATCTCGTTTACGATTTACACGACCAAATCTTTGAAGTAAAGCATCAATGGGAGCTGGTTCTGTGTAAATTATCTCATAATCAATGTCTAAACTCACTTCAATTGCTTGAGTACCAACTAACAGCATTACATCTTCCAAAGTATCATTTTTTTCGGCTTTTAATAATGTCTGCTCGTGTGTATTTCTGTCAGTCCCATTGAAACCACCATGTAGCAAAACTGATTTTTCAACGTCATTTTGTAATATTCCGTAAATTTTCTGTGCTTGTGCTACTGTATTGCATACAACCAAAACTTTTTTTCCTGCGTTTAAATCAGCTTTAATTATGTCGAGATTATTCTCTAATAAACCTTCTTGCAGGATAATTTTATGTCTTCTGAACGAATTGTAAAGCGTTTGGTCGGCATTAATTGGCGTAAATTTTCCAATAGCTAATTCTATTTCTTTCCTAAGAAACATCGGTAATGTTGCGGTCATAACCATAACTTTTACATTCAGATATTGTGTGGCAAATTCTAATAAAACCTTAATTTGGGCAAAGGTTTTAGCATCATACGCATGAATTTCATCAAAAATAAAGTAGCTATTTGTCCACTCAAATAAACCTTGCTCAAAACCTTTTAAGCCAAAAAGATGCTTTAAGAGCTGAAAAGGAGTCGAAACTTTTATGGGTGTTGTCACATACTTGAATTTTTGTTTGAGTTCATCAATTGCCTCTTTTTTTGAACTGTGGCTGTATTGATGTTCTTCAAAATAATTATTGAGATAAGCACTCAATTTACCATGTAACATTCCAACTTTCCCTTCTTCAATTACAGCACTCAGACGCTCAAACATAGCATTAATTGATGCAGTAAATGGCAAAATATAGAAAACTCTACCTGTTTGATTTTCTTCAAAATGCTTACGAATCCACAAGAAAGCACTTTCGGTTTTACCCGAACCTGTTGGAGCAGTTAAAATCACATTTCCCAAAGTCTGAGAACAATCTTTCTGATGTTGGTAAAAATCTAAAGACTTAGAGCGTAATTTATTTTGATAATCCGTAAGAAATTGAAAATCAGACAATTGATTAGATGCAATATTTTGAATTCTTGCCGAACCTAAATGGTCACAGTTTTTTATTGCACCAAACAACAATACGAGAAACCAATAATCAGTACTTTTTATAGTTACGCCATTTCGATTATACAATTTGATAAATCTTAGCTGATTTTCAACTTTTAAACTATGTTTAATATCAATTTGATATTTATCCTTGAGTAAAGCTTTGATTGCGTTTACGTCAACTTTTTTAAATTCAGAAACATAGGTTATAGATTCGGTTGTGCCTAAATCTAATTCCAGGCCATCATTTGGTGTTTCATCTTGATAAAAACCATTGATGTACCTTGAAAAAAGTTGTCCAAAATCTTTATGATGTCCAGCAATAGCGAGTAATATTATATTTTTAATGGCTTTGTCTTCAATTCCATCAAAAGCAATAAAAAAAGGCAAGGAGAACAACTCATGTCGCTGTTTCTTCCACTTTGAATCTTCGCCTTTTAAAAGTTTTTGAAACTCGCTGTGGCTTTTGCCAAGGTCATGGAAAATCATTGAGATTCTGACATACTCCCAAAATTCGGTTGGAATGTTTGGGAGTTTTATAATGTCAGCAAATTGTTCTTTAAGAAAAGAATGAATCTTTAAGCAATCCTCAATGTGTTGGTGCAACGTAAGTTGTGGTTCAGATTTAGCCAGTATTTCATTGGTCGCCATAATTGATTGGGTGCATAAAAATGTTTAAATTCAATTCTTGGTCATGGAAAGCTTCTATTGACGAAGACTTAACTCCATTTTTATGAGAAACTATCGAAAAAGGTTTTGTACCTAAGTTTTTCCTCGGAAAAGTATTGGTAAAATATTCTGGTAATGCTTGAATTTGCCCTGCCAAATGATACGGAAAAGTCGGAATTATTTGCCCTTTTATCTCAACCATTTCATTTACCGAGAGTAAATCAATATCAGAAATAGATTCAATTGTTGCTAAATCATTCATTCTGCCCAATAAAATCGGATAAACAGGTTGTCGAAAATAGTCGGCAATTACATCGTTTGGTGTGTAAATAATCAATCGAGGATTAAATAGAAACTGCCTCCTAATTACATTTGATTTTGCACTATTGTTGGTGGTTTTGCCATTGCCATCCATCTGATAAATGGTTTCAAGGTCGATTCCTATCGAATCAAACTCAAAATAATAACCAATCTTTTCATTATCATAAGTCACAAATTTACCCGCAGCAGCATTTATCAGCCCTAAGACTGTACTCAAAGGAGGTACTTCTAAGGTTGGCTGATAACCAC
>CAMAQF010000169.1 GCA_945860265.1 Emticicia agri
GTATCTTGAGATTCTGCTTCAATAGGCAAAAGAATACAGTTTCCAAGAATTCTAGCGGGTAAATAAGCAAAATAGCCAGGAAATTCACTTAAAAAAGTATCAATTTTTTGTTGAAAAAAAATGTAATTTTTTGCATAATTACTTTTTTGCTCTTTGCTTACTATACCCGTTTTCAATATATAAAGAAACTCATCTTTGTCATTATCGGTCGCTACTTCTGAATCAATTTTTAATACATTCAGATCTGCTTTGCCAAATTCATCTGTTTTCCATAAACATTGTGCAATTCTATCACGTGTACTTTTAGAATTGTCATCTTGCATATTATTGAATTTTGCATAAAATGCCCGCAATAACAACATTAAAGTTGTTAAACGTTGCTGACCATCAATTACTTCTTTTTTATTATTTTCATTCTCAAAAGTTACTATGGAACCTAAAAAGTACTCTTCGTTTTTTTCAAATTTTTCGTAATTGTTATCGGGAAAAGCAAATGTAAAAATGTCGTCCCAAAGCGTTTGACACTGGCTTTCTTCCCAAGCATACGGTCTTTGATAATCTGGTATTAGAAAGTCCGATTTCTTGTCGGAAAAAAGCAACATTATAGTTTTTTGGTCAACATTAAGTTTAGACATATTTTTTTATTTTTATTTAATGGTCAAATTTTAACTATTAGTGTCTTTACACCATAGCACATAACAGTTTTCGACTTGGCAATGTGGCGGATTTGTACCACAAATGTTGATGCGTGACACGAAATCCCGCCTATTGCAAATGTACTGCTAGCTGCCTAAAATTCGCTTGCAAGTTTATCATTTCGCATATCGCTGGATAGTTCTGAAAACAAACTATCCCCACATTGAATTAGGTCAGTCAAATCTTCTTTTATAAAACTTGCTGTTTCACCTCTAAATTTTCTTGACGCTAAAAAATCATCGCTTTCAAGATAGACCTGTTTTAGCGTCATTTCAGAGTTGAAATATTTCTTAAGTGTTTCTTTATTGGTCGAATAATATACCTCTCCCGAACCATCTTTCAAATAAGAACTTAGAAATAAAATACCAGTTTTATGTTCGAACAAGCCTAATATCGTTCCCTCTGAATTAAGAATGGAATCTACTTTTTTCAATTGATTAATTTCTACCATTTAGATTTAATTTATAGTGTCTATCAAAATTTGTCTGCAATACTTTTTCCAATGATTTAAAAAGAAGGTCATTTACTCCGATAAGAATGTTGGAATAAATATCAAGTCTTTTGCGTTGGTTTTTATCCGCCATTTCGATTGTGGTCTTGGTTCCATGAAAAATATTGTTTCTTACCGAATAAATAAAACCTAAAATATCTCCTTTGACTTTACCCTGTAACAAGTTTTCTGTTTCAATCAATTTTTTAAATTCTTTTATAAAATCGGCTCTTTCATTTTCTGTAATTTTTTTGTCTGGTGTAATTCCACTTATGCAATCAATTAAGGATTGATTTGAGATTAGGCCTTCTCCTTTGATAGGTTTCTTTATAAAATGAACAAATGCACTTCGGTCCTCTGGTGTAGTATGATTAAAAATAAAATCAATCATTGCTTTAAATTTCGTTCTTTCAGAGGGTTCTACTTCCTTTTCATTATCTATAATCTTTGAAAAAAGAGTTAGCTGATTGTTTTTTGTACTTGCTTCCCAGTCAAAATTGTAAAAAGAATTAAATGCAAAATATGCATAGACAAACTTTGATGGTTCAAACATTTTCCAAGAGCCAGGTTCATATTCAATTATATGTTTAAAGTCTTTCGTAACTACATGCAAACGATGCAAGTCTTTAAGTTCTTCTGAAAATTGATACTTGTCGTATATTTCTTCTTCCATGATTTTAGTGTTTTTATTTATAGCTGCCAACGGTTTCGGTCTCGGCAAAGGTGGGGATTTTCGCCACAAATGTGTTTGCGAAGCAATGCACTGCCACTTTTTCAAAACTCTTTTTTATTCGTTTTTTTGCTTCTTCAATTTTTCTTATAAATATTATTTAAAACCACTCCCTTGAAACTATTGGTTTTACTTACTTGGTCGTGTGGAATTAATACATATTCCCATTATTTACCACCAAATTCTGCTGTGTATTCGGTTGCGTAGTTACAATATTTTAGGGCTGCTTGGGCTTTTGACTGTACTTCTTTGCTTGGTATTTCGTCTGCTCTTTTGGTTTCAATTAGGTAAATGCAATCTGCTGTTTCTACTACAAAATCGGGTTCGTAAATTTTACTGTTGTGATGCCAATAGATACGGAATTGGTTTGGTGCTGGTCTCAGCCATTTCATTACTTCCTTGTCGTTTTCTAATATCATGGCAAGTGTTTGTTCTGTTCGGCTGTCGAACTTGTACTCGAAGTGGCAAGATTTTTCAAAGCCTATGAAAACGTATTTAGGTACTTGTACTGCCGGGAAACTATCATCCCTGTAATCTTTGCGTCCTTCGTTTTTTAGGGTGGTGAAATTCCAATCTTCTATCTTGGTGAATGGTTTTACATTGGGTTTGATGTAATCGGGTTCGTGGAGTTTGAAATGTTCCATCATTTGATGGTACATTTTGTTTGCTATTGCTCCACGCCACTGAAACACTAATGTATTGAGGTCTTCACCATATTTTAAATTGGTATGTAGTTCTGCAATGGCTTGTTTTGCTAACTTATGTAATAGGTCGGCATTGGTATCATAGTCAATCTCTGAGAAGTTGATAAGTTCTGATATTAATAGTTTTTCTGGTTTGCCATAATACACCCCTTTTTTAACCTCTATAATGTCCATTTTACGGTCTTTGAGGCCAATCCTTACTATTTCCTCATTGAGTTGCTCATAAGTGAAATCTGTGCTGTTTAAATCGAAATCTTCAAAGCTGGCTGTTACTTCACCTTGCACCAAGTCCATACGTGGAATTTCGATGATGTTCTTTTTGAAATCGGCAACTAATTTTTCATACATCACCTCTGCTTCGGCTGCTATGCTTACTGCAAATAAATTACCTTGCCCTGAATTGAGTTCTTTGTTTACCGCTTCCATTACCTGTGCTCTTACTTCGGGCTTCATCAGGTCATCAACTTTTTTAACCTGCGAATTGGTATTGAAAAACGGAATAACATTTACCAACACTTTTTTTGCATCAACAATGT
>CAMAQF010000170.1 GCA_945860265.1 Emticicia agri
ACGTTACGAACGATTTCAATTCCATAAAGGTGCGATTGGAGTTTGGGATTGTTCGTTGGAATTCACACTCCAAACCTATTTCAATTCCATAAAGGTGCGATTGGAGTAAGTTCTTAAAATTTATCCAATTCTGCAAGTACGTGATTTCAATTCCATAAAGGTGCGATTGGAGTCCGTTTAAAAAACAGCCTTTCAGATACAAATAAAGTGATTTTTGTGCTATAAAACAAGAAAAAAAGTCGTCGAACCGTAATGGCATGTTTTTAGTGGGAGTTCGACGACTACTGATCATCAATGATTTAGGTAAATTTTTGTTGTTTGCCTTGATGTCAATGAACATTATTTTATGAAACTTCCGAGTTCGACGACGATAACTTATAAAAAATTATCTATTTTCATTCGTTCTACACCTATTACTTCTTTATCAAGCCAACGCTCGCCTCTGCTCTTAAAAATGATGATACTATCTGTTTTCTCATCCATTATCTTTCGAGCTACATATAGCATTTCTTTCAATTTTACATCAGTTATTTCTCCTTCAAAAACTGAATTCTGAATCCAATTTAAGTATTTTCGGCAATGTTTCAGCATCTTGCCAACTCTTTTATCTCCTCTATTGACCGATGCTATATCATACACAAGTATTATATACATAAATTTTATCTCCCCTTTAGGGACGGTCGGCCGCTGCCGCTTGGGGTTACCAATTCATTTTAAAAGGTTTATACTCGTCAATTCCAAGCAAATGTTTGCTGAGTTTGTAGCACTCCAACTTCACCAAATGCTTATAGCTTACATTTCGCCCTAAATTTCGGTGTTTAAAGGTTTCCTTTAGTTTGTCTTCGAAAGCCTGTGCAAAGGTCTTTCGTGCCGAATCTTTCATCACACAACGATTGAGTTCTTGCCTAAAATCGGAAGATTGAATCTGCTTTTTGTTGAGCAAACTAAAAATTGTTCGGTCAACCAAAATTGGCTTGAATATTTCGGCCAAATCAAGTGCCAACGAATAGCGTCTATAACCAGGCTCATGCAAAAAACTAATAGTCGGATTGAGTTGTGTATGATAAATCTGGTCAAGACACAGCGTATAACACATCATGTTTCCAAACGAAATCAAGGCATTTACTTCATTACTAGGCGGTTGCTTGGTACGATTTCCCATCGAAAAATCATTGATAATGATGTCAAATGCCTCATAATAGGTCTGCCGAATATTTCCTTCTAGTCCCATTAATTCATCAATTTGGCTCGAATCTCCAATTTTTAGTATATAATTCTGAATCGCCAAAATCTGTTTTTCAACATCTTTTTGGCGGTTTTGATAATATTGCAAATTCTTCAACATATTGTTTGCTCCACCTTGTACAAATTTCTGAGCAACGATTATTCGCTTTTTATTTGAAAGATAATATTTTGTTTGTTCTACCTGCATTTTTCCCGCCAACAAATAATCTTTTGGCATAAACGAACCCGTATAATGTTCATAATAATCAAAGAAATGCACCGCAATATGGTGTTTTCCAAGAAAATTATACATTGCCGAATTTGCATCGAGCGAACCAAAACAATAAATATTATCTATCGTTTCAACTGGTAAATATCGTGGTTGTCCTTCAATGCCATTTTCATCAGTTGGTTGAAACTTCAAAGTATTATCTTGCCTACTCAACCGACCAGGGTTGAAAAAATAATAAGTTTTTTTCATTCTTTTAAAAGTGTCAACAATCTTATATATTCCCACCTTGCATCTCTTACATACTTTAAATCTAAAAATGGCATTAAGCACTATTTTCAAATCATGAACGTTGCATCATTATTCGAGTAAATTTTAAATTCGGTTTATTAATTACTTGAATAATTTGAATTTACTCTTCTCCGCTCCAACAAAAATCAAAATACGAACATTTACTGCATTTCGATTTAGGTAGGGTAGGAGGGCAGCTTTCGAGAGCAATAATTTTGGAAGCTTTCAAAATCGAACTTTCTATTTTTTTCTCATCTTCTTCGTTCAATTCCACTCGCTCGGTTTGGCGAAGTTTTGGGTATTCAATTTGTCCATAATGAGCCGTGACATTGTTTTTACGCAATAAATACAAATAAAACTGCACCTGTGCTACATGAGCTAACTCTTTAGCTGCCGATTTTTTGGTTTCATAAACTATGCCCTTAATGGCATCAAAAAAATCAATCTTTGCCGATAACTCAATACCCTCAAAAGTTGCCGAAAGCTCCAACTCTTGATTTTTATCTGCTCTTTGCGGGTAGGTTGTTTCACCAATCAATTTCCCTTCAGCCACAATATCAGATGTATGCTCCATGCGTATAGCGTGTGCGTGCAGCCATAACTTGCGGTGGCATAAATGCAGATAATTGATAAGGGTGGCGTTAATATTCATAAAGAATTACTTTAAATATAAATCAAAAACCTTATTTTTGTATAAAAAAAGCCTATGTCAGCACAATTGATATTAAATTTCGATTCAACAGAGGAATTTGCTAAAATACTTCAGTTGCTAAAAGACTTTGGATTTGAAAATAAAATTCAAGTAAAAAACACAGTTAAAAAATCAAAAGAACCAAAGTTGAATCCTCGCCAAGCAGGTTGGGGTAAAGGACTTTTTACGAATATTGCTCCTGATTTTGATGAAACTCCCGCAGGTTTTGAGGATTATATGTTACCTTCTGACAAATAACCATGCGATATTTAATCGACACCCACATATTATTGTGGCACGCTGAGAATCAGAAACTTAGTCCAGAACTGCTTGAAATCATCAATAACCCCGAAAATATAATCTATGTTAGTCATGTAACACTTTGGGAAATAACGATAAAAGTCAGCATAGGAAAATTAAGTCTAAATTTTACTATTGGTGAATTTGAAAAAATGCTAAAAGCCAATCAGTTTACGATATTGCCGTTTAACTTTATGAGTTTTCAATATTTAGTTAGCCTACCATTTCATCATCAAGACCCATTCGATAGAATGCTAATTGCCCAAGCTAAATCTGAAAAGATTCCCCTAATCACCCATGATGACAAAATTAAACTTTATGATTTAGATATCATTTCGGCATAAAGGCTAATCATTCAAATATAGTAGCGTTAATATTCATATAACAAAAAATAAAATTTCCCCTCCTA
>CAMAQF010000171.1 GCA_945860265.1 Emticicia agri
GTAAGATTAAATTTCTCAACTGCTCAGAAAAACGCTTTGGTGGCATTTATGAAAACTTTAACAGATAATAGTGTAGCTACCGAAGTGCGTTGGAGTAATCCATTTTGCCAGACTAATTTGAGTTTTACTGGTACAATCAATTCAGGCGGTTTTCAGTCGAGCAATAGCATTTTTGTACAAGCTACTACACAAATACAGAATAGCAGCACAGTAAACCTTGTTTCGGGCAAATCCATTATTCTTAATCCTTCATTTGAAGCCAAAGCTGGGAGCGTCTTTAAAGCCCAGATTAGCACTTGTCAATAAAACAAAACCTTTTTTGAATTTCACTTCAATTTGCATAACTTTTGTCTCATTGATAATTAGCTATACTATTTTATTTTTAATAGAGTTTTCTAAACTGAACGAAACAATATTTCAAACTGGTATTTAAAAACTAATAATTATACGCAAAACCAAAAGCCACAAACATTTTATTTTGCTTTGGCATTAATGTTTAGCAAATTTATCTGTTAAAATCAGCATATAGCATCGTAATTCTTTCACTTATAATTTTCTATATTTTATCCTTCTGTTAGACATTTTCTCTAAAATACCCTACTATTGTAGATTAAATATACTGTCTTCTAAAAATATTCAATAAAATTTCTCTAATTTTCTAACAATTTGTTTCAACAATTAATTTATAGTTTTAGTATATTTGCATGCTTATCCAAACATACCATTCATGTAGTTTCTTACCCCAAAGCATGAATCAATTTCAAAATAAACTCTCCTTCAGGGGCAGGGGGTTTTTCACCGATGAAAGTAAACCTAATTACGCAAGAATCCTTTGAAAGTCGTCACCACGGCAAGAGTGTAATCGAACTCCAATCAATGTTAAAAAAAATTGGTGTTGATTCGCTTGAAACACTCATCAATGAAACCGTTCCAGCTGGAATCCGTTTAAACAATCCACTCAATTTGCCAGAAGCAAAATCTGAAGTAGATTTTTTATCCGACTTCAAAGCATTGGCTCAAAAAAACAAAATTTATAAATCATTTATTGGTACCGGCTATCACGATACAGTTGTGCCAAATGTGATTTTGAGAAATATATTAGAAAATCCATCGTGGTACACCGCCTACACCCCTTACCAAGCAGAAATCGCTCAAGGGCGTTTAGAAATGTTACTGAATTTCCAAACAATGGTGATTGAGCTGACGGGAATGGAAATTGCCAACGCTTCTTTGCTTGATGAAGGAACAGCTGCTTCCGAAGCCATGACGATGCTTCATAGTGTGCGTCCTGTTGCCAAGAAAAATGCTCAAACTTTCTTCGTTTCGGAACTATGCCACCCACAAACCATTGATTTGGTAATTGGACGTGCAAAACCCTTGGGTATCAATGTAGTAGTTGGAAATCACGCAACTTATGATTTGACCAACGAAGATTTATACGGAATTTTATTGCAATATCCAGCCACCAACGGCGAGGTATATGACTATACTGATTTGATTGCTGCGGCTCACGAATTTAATATTTTCACTGCGGTAGCTGCCGATTTACTTTCATTAACACTCCTCACACCTCCTGGTGAAATGGGTGCCGACGTAGTAGTTGGCTCGGCTCAACGTTTGGGCGTGCCAATGGGTTATGGTGGACCTCATGCGGCTTTCTTTGCTACAAAAGATAGTTTCAAACGCCAAATTCCTGGTCGTATAATTGGTGTTTCGGTTGATTCACAAGGCAATCGTGCTTTGCGTATGGCATTACAAACGCGTGAGCAACATATACGACGTGAAAAAGCAACATCGAACATCTGTACAGCCCAAGTTTTATTATCTGTTATGGCATCGGCTTATGGTGTATATCACGGGCCAAAGGGTTTGACAAATATTGCCGCTAAAATTCATGGTTTAACAAAAATTTTTGCAGAATCTGTGGAAGGGCTTGACGTACGGGTACTCAACAAAAATTATTTTGATACTGTAACAATTCATACCGAAGATAATACTAAAATCAAGGCAATTGCCGAGAAATATGAAGTAAATCTTCGTTATTACAACGATGGCAATGTAGGAGTTTCTTTTGATGAAAGAAAAACTATCAAAGACGTTGAGCAATTATTAAATATTTTTGCTGAAGCAGTTGGAAAAAGTACAAATATCAATTTAAAATCTGAAGTTGAAATAGGATTTGGCGTAGGTTTAAACCGTACTTCTGATTTCATGACTCACCCGGTGTTTAGCAGCTACCATACCGAACACGAAATGCTGCGTTACCTGAAATCTTTGGAAAGCAAAGATTTATCCTTGGTTCACTCAATGATTTCGTTGGGAAGTTGCACGATGAAACTCAACGCCACGGCAGAGATGATTCCTGTAACTTGGCCAGAATTTGGTCAAATACATCCATTTGCTCCAAAAAACCAAACCGAAGGTTATCAAGAATTATTCAGCGATTTAAATACTTGGCTTTGTGAGGTAACTGGATTTGCTCAAATGTCGTTGCAACCAAATTCTGGAGCTCAAGGTGAATACGCTGGTTTGATGGTGATTCGTGCTTACCACGAAAGCCGCGGTGATTCGCACCGTAATATTGCCTTGATTCCATCGTCGGCTCACGGTACAAATCCAGCATCGGCGGTGATGGCGGGGATGAAAGTAGTAGTAACAAAATGCGACGAAAAAGGAAATATCGACATAGCTGATTTGAAAGCCAAAGCCGAGCAGTATTCGGTAAACTTGGCATGTTTGATGGTAACTTATCCATCAACACACGGTGTTTTCGAAGTATCTATTAAAGAAATCTGTGCCTTGATTCATAAACATGGAGGACAAGTTTATATGGATGGTGCAAATATGAACGCCCAAGTTGGCTTGACTTCGCCAGCAATAATCGGAGCCGATGTTTGTCACCTTAATTTACACAAAACTTTCTGTATTCCTCACGGTGGTGGTGGTCCAGGAATGGGACCAATCGGTGTTGCAAAGCATTTGGCTGAATTTTTACCGTCAAATGCCGTTGTTGATATGGGTGGGAAATCGGGTATTCACGGAATCTCGGCTGCCCCTTTTGGCAGTGCAAGTATTTTGACTATTTCTTACGCTTATATCGCCATGATGGGCGGTGTGGGCTTAACA
>CAMAQF010000172.1 GCA_945860265.1 Emticicia agri
GTGTTTGTTTCTCCTTGATAGCTTCGATGGCTACCTTTGCTTTGAACTCCGAACTAAAATTCCTGCGTTTGTTTTTACCCATTGTTTTGTTTGTTTAGACAGTGATTATTCAATTATCTTGCCTGTCTAAATTTTGGGGTACATTATACTCAGATTTGTTCCTATTTTCACTACATCATCAGTTCTATTTGCAATTAATATTGCACCATTTAAATCAAAGTCTGGTAAGTCACGAACATCAGCAATTACAAATTTTGCATCATTATAAAGGTGAGCTTCTTCAATAGTTCCACCAAATAAAGCGGCGGCTTCATTGTGCTTGCCTTGAGTTAATAAAGTACGGGCTTTGATTCGATTTGTCCAAATCTTTGCATTTGCTCCTATGAGTTGTTGCCCTTCTAAGGTATGTTTCTCCCAAGTACCTATTAGTTTTGAATTATCCTCAATTACTTGCAAAACGCTTTCCTCAGCCCCTAAAAAATCATCAAAAAAGCGTAGTTGGGTGGCGTTGTCGTTTTAAAATTCATACCCTTGTTTTCGTAGATAATCAATAAATGCCCATTCAAATTCATCTATCGTCATTATATAACCTGTTTTTTCTTCTTGTTTATTTATAAATTCGTAAAAATCCAACCTATGTTTCCTGTAATGATTTTGTGTTCTATAAAAAAAATCTTTGTTATCAACATATAGCTTTGCCCATGAAAGTTTATAAAGGCTTAATTTTTGAGTTTCATCCCAACTTTGTAACATTGAAGACGTATAATTTGTAGTATCTTCTGAATCTGAATAAAATCTCGTTTGAATCGCAAGAAACATTAAATCTCTAAAATAATTTGTAATACTTTTATTTTCACTCCAATAATATTCTTTTTGAAAAAGGTAATGTATGTTAGGATTTTCATAGGCATAATCAACAAAACCAATACCATCTCTAAAATCACTTTGATTGATAAAAACAAGCTTATTCAAATCAATTAACTGATGAACTAATTTTATATCCCCATCATCCCCATTATAATCTTGTAAACCCTCTTTTGTGTTTAATATTTCCTTATAATTCCCTTTAATAGCTATTTCAGTAGCTTTTTTCATAGTACTTAAAGTAAAAAACTGTTCTAATTCTGTTTTTCTAACTCTATTTTGTTTACCAAAAAGTAATAAATAATTGTAAATAGATGAAGGCAACTTCACTTGATAATCTTTTTCAAACTTTTCAATTTCATAAGGTGTTTCGCCCATAATCTCGTCTTCAAAAGATAATTTGGTATCTAATACAAATCGTTTTACTGATTCATAAAAATTCTTGTATTTTTCTTTATCATTCATAAAGTTTAAATTTTAAGGATAAATAATTCCAAAAATAAAATCAACTGTCGCACCTGATTGATTTTTTCTAAATTCATTAATAATTCCTTCACAAGAAACACACGGACTCATTTCTGTAACAATGTTAATTTTCACTTTTGAACCTCCTAAGATTTGTTCAATATATTCGCTTCTATTAGCTCCATTTGGTATTGTAATTCCTTTTTCTCGTGCCAATCGCTCCATAAAGTACTCAAATATTTTGGCTTCACTATCTTGCCCACCTTGTGTAAATACAAAAAAACGATTTGAACTTGCTGTCGGTGTAATGGTTTTTCCTGTGGCTGATGCAATTGCACCTACATTAGCCTCTGGCGGTATTGCTCTACCAGATATTGATAAAATATTGTCGATTGACTTCTTAACTCCATTGATTTCATATTCAATTTTAGCAAAAGCTATATTTTTTTCAGCAATGGCACTAAAATCAAGACCTAAGTTGGCATATACTTGTTGTAATTGTTTCCTAAAAGCAACCACTTGCTCGGCAACTTCAATATTTGTGTTTGTAACTAACCCCAAATCTCGAATATACCTTTTACGCATTTCGCCTGCTAAAAACGCCTCATTTTCAAATGATTTCCAAAGGTCAATTCTGTTGGTTTCGGTATTTAATTTAGTAAGTATTGACTCCTCAGCCCCTAAGAAATCATCAAAGAAACGTAGTTGGGTGGTGTTGTCGTAGGTTTGTAGTTTTGAAACAATATTCGGAAATTTATTAATAAAAAATCCTTTGTAGAGTTTCAACGAACTTACCTCAACTTTCAGACGGTCGGCAGTGCACAGGCTTTTTTGAGCGGTGTTAAGGTCTTTCAATACCCCCGAGAACTCGGCATAAATACGAGTGCCACCATAAATCAATGAAGCAATATGCCAATATTCTAAATACTTCTTGCCTTGTGGCGTACTGCTTAATTCTTCATAATTATAATCAACATAAATATTAGTACCCAATGCCAGCATATCCAAACCAGCCACTCCGAGTTCGAGGGCAGTAGTGGCGGTTACAATTTGCCCAACAGTTACTACCGTTAGGGTTGCATACAAAGCATATTTACCTGTGGTTTTGATGGCTTGGTTTTTCATGTCATTCATGATTAGATAAGCCAGCATTGCAGGTACTACTGCTACTTGTCCTTCTTTATATAAAAAGCCTCCAATAGTAAAATCCTTGTTAAACTTAACTACCATGTAGTCTAAGGCATCAACGTTGGGTTTACTTACAGAGCGAACAAATGGCGTATTTATTTGGAAATTAAAGTAGGTTTTGCCGTCTTTATCTGTACTTGAAAGACTATTACCCAAAGGAAATTCACCTAAAAGTAATAAGTTTCTATCGTTTTTATCGGTTCTACTTAGTATTTTGTCCCAAGTTTCGTTAGGTGGATAATGTTTAAATACCCAATCGGTTAGGATAAGCATGTAATCATCAAAATTACTATTATCAATTTTTTCAATAAACCTTGCAATGATGGTTTTATTAGCAACTTTGGTACTATTCATATAATCCAGCACTGCTTTTTGGTCACCTGTTGGGGTGCTTAGTAGCAACTTCAACACTGTTTCTTCACCACCATCGCCATAGCCACAATAAAAGTCATCAATCGTAGAGGTGGTGAGTGTACCCTGTGCTATTACTTTGAGTGCTTTTTGGCGGTCGGGTAATAGTAGGCTTTTTAGTCTGGATTCGCCAACTTCTGAGCGATTTATAGCCCAGAA
>CAMAQF010000173.1 GCA_945860265.1 Emticicia agri
TTTTGGACATACACAAGCGTTGGTTTATGCAAGCGACCCTGAAAGGATAAAACGTAACCGAAGTTTAATTAGACCAATTAAAGAAATATTTGAAGAAATACTTCCAAAATACAATAACGCAGTTTTCGACAACAAGCAAGACAATCAAAGTTTTAACAAAAATATTTTAGAGTTGTTGCCGACAGTTGAAAATGTTGATTTAGCATATTTTGACCCACCTTATTGCGACAGTCACGCAGACTATCAAGGTTTTTATCATTTACTTGAAACATACACCGAATACTGGAAAGACAAAGAATTTGTAAATGGAATAAAGCGATACGAACCACAACGAGTTAGCGGATTTGACAAAAAAAGAGACGTATTAAATTCATTTGAAAAACTATTTGAACTTTCAGAAGAAATCCCACATTGGTTAATCAGTTACAATAATCGTAGTTATCCGGGAATTGATGAGTTTGAAAAACTAATTTCAAAATATAGAGATGTAAAGGTTGAAGCAAAAACCTATCATAACGGCAGAGGTGGCAAGGGAAGCGTTGCAGGCAGTCAAGAAATATTATTTGTTTGCAAACCAAAGAAAAAGCATTTTGTAACAACCAATCAACAACAAGAAATAGTAAATGAAGGATTTTAACTACTGGAAAAAATTACACGAAAGCGAAAAACTTGAAGAGTTTAGCAATGATACTATTGGGCTGTTATGGCTCAAAACAAAATCTATAGTTCGCAAAGAACTTATTGCAGAATTTCTCAAAAGCAATAAAATCAATCTAAAGGAAACGGCTTTAGCCAAACAATTCATTGAGCTGTTTGACCTATTGTGCAAAGACCCTGAAAATTCTCATAAAATCTTAAACGAATACATCAAAGAAGAAAACGGAAAGCAAGTTGTAAAACTGGACACTGTTCAATTAGTTTCCGAACTATACAAACTTAAAAATTTCGATTGGGGTGGCGACTATCAAAATTCGCTTGACAAATATTTGGTGAGCCATTATGTGAAGGTTCACAAATCTTACGACACACTCATTTCAAAGTTTGAAACTGAAATCAATGTTGCTGTTCAAGGATATGTTTTAAACAGTTGGTATAACCACTGGAGCAGTATTTTAATAGAACACATTTTCAAATCTCATTCTACAGTTTTACCAACTGTTGGACAAATTAAAAGCGTAGATTTTTTCATTAACAATGTTCCTTTTGACCTAAAAGTAACTTATCTACCTGCTGAATACATCAAAGATAAACGCAAAGAAAAAGGTTATCCAGTTGAATTAACTTTTCTGAAAAAGAAAGCCGAAGAAGCGAAAATTGTTTTTGATAAAAAGGCAAAACCTGCTGACATCTATTATGAAATAGTTGAAAAGATGAAAGACAGAAACGATGCTTTCTGCAACGGTATTTTGGCAACTCTAAAAAATGAGAAACTTGAAATTCTAAACGAAGTTCAAGCTAATCCAAAAATCCTTGCGACTTGGCTTTACAAAAATCAAGGCGAAATGCGATTTGGTTCTGAAAACCGTTTATTCCTTGTGCTTGTGGACACGGACGACTTCAATAGTTCTTGGAAACTGAAAAGAAACCTTGACCTTTTAAAGCCAATAATTATCACATACTTGGACAATTTTGGAACTAAAAAAATTGACGACCTAAAAGTAAGTTTCAACTTTAAAGGTAAACCTCAAACATTTACTGCATTGACAGACATAATATTTGTTGTGAAATAGCCAACCCTTATGCAAGCACATTTTATTTTTTTCAGCCCCACAATGCCAACGCTAAATAATAAAAAGAGCTTGCAAGCCAACGCACAAGGACAGTGCAAACTTGACACTACAGACCTTCGACCGAACAGAGCCACATCCGCTAATAACTAAGGTTTCGTGGTGGCTGAAAGCCAAGCCATGAAACCGATGTTGAAAGGAACGGGGACGCCCAGTCCTTCGGTAGCGGTGAGTGCTTACCAAACCCTTTTCTTTTGCTATGGAGTTATCGTTGGAGGTACAACTACTCTTCTAGCAGGTTTTAACCTGCTTTTTGCTTTTACGTCTGATTGAATGCCGAAGCAGCTGTTGATTGATTATTTTCACGGTCTTTTGTTGGAGTAAAAGCATAAATTCCCCTACCCACAAAATCATCCTTTGTCGTTGCTTTCAGTTTTGGCCCACGCCCAAATATTCAACAGGCGGACCTCGCCCATCGAAAACGGCTATCGTTACCAAATTGCCCACTTTGCAGCAAGTACATTTTCTAAGCAGTGTTTTGGGTTCTGCTGGTTCTGCTGGCTTTAGCTTAAATTGCTCTCGTATTTGCTTGAACTTTTCCCGTTTCCATGTGCTTGATAGTACGCCATAATGACGTATCCTGACAAAGCGTTTGGGCAAAATATGCTGAGAAAACCTTCTGATAAATTCATCGTGGCTTAAAGTCATGCTCTTTTTCAGACCTTTTTGGCGATAATCTTTGTAAGTAAAAAGGTTACATTTTCAGCATCTACTTGCTGTATCCGATGGTTGCTGATGGCTACTTTATGGGTGTATCGCCCCAAATATTCTATCACACTTTTGGGGTTTCCGAAGGGTCTTTTGGCATAAACAATCGAAACGTCGGACCGCCATTCCTTTTTGAACAAAGTTTCGCCCAAATCTTTATTCAAGACCGTTCGTTGCCTAATTTGTGCCAAATATTTTGCCCGAAATACTTTACTCATGGCTTTGACTGGAAACAAAAACTTTCCATCGGCTCGAACATTCTGCCAATTGCCTTCTTTGTCAACCCCGCCACCGGGAACGATGCAGTGAAGGTGAGGATGGAGTGATAAATTCTGTCGGAGTGCCGCATCACCCCACGTATGCAACACTGTAATCATGCCTAATTGCAAGCCTTTTTTCTTCCCAAAAGTCTCAAGCGTTTGCCAACTTGCTGCAAACAGAGAATCGTAAACCTCTTTGGGCTTGTGCAGTACCAGTTCGTTGAGTTCACAGGGTAAGGTGAAGACTACGTGAAAATAGGGTACAGGCAACAAGTCTGCCTCTCG
>CAMAQF010000174.1 GCA_945860265.1 Emticicia agri
CGATTAAATGGGCGGAAGGGGAAGCTGGAATCATTGACAAAGCAAAACATTACGCCACCCTTTTTATTGAAGAAATTGGCGACTTTATTCAAGCCAATGTAGATGAGTTTTTTGCTTTTACAAAATATGCAGAACAAATTGCAAGATCAGCGAGTAGTTTTGATCAAATAGATGAATTTTTGCACTACGAACCGACGCTCATTGAAGAGGAAATGCTGCGGATTTTAGAGGAGAAAATTCTATTGTATGAACCAAATTTAATTGGATTCACCATTCCATTTCCAGGTAATTTATTTGCTGCATTGAGGTGTTCACAATTTATAAAAGATTTTTATCCAGCTATTTACATTGCTTTTGGTGGCGGTTATTGCAACACAGAACTTCGTAGCTTGGAAGATACACGGATTTTTGACTACCTCGACTTTATTTCCTTAGATGACGGTGAAGGACCGATTTTAAAAATGGTGCAGTTGATTGAAGGAAAAATCAGTAGTGAAGAGTTGGAAAGAACGTTTGTGTTGGAAAATAATCAAGTGGTTTATAAAAATCATATTCCCAATAAAATTTTTCACCACAAAAAATTACCTGCTCCGAGTTATATTGATTTACCGCATGAAAAATATATTTCTTTTTTAGATGTTGTGAACCCAATGCACCGCATGTGGACAGACAAAAGATGGAATAAGCTTACGGTTTCACACGGTTGTTATTGGAAACAGTGCTCCTTTTGCGATGTAAGTCTTGATTATATTGGGAATTACCAAAATACCACAGCCGAAAAGTTGGTGGATAAAATCGAAAAAATAATTGCAGATACAGGTTTAACAGGTTTTCATTTTGTGGACGAAGCTGCACCTCCGAAAATGTTACGGTCACTTTCTTTGGAATTGATAAAACGCAATCTTTCAATTACTTGGTGGACCAATATTCGATTTGAAAAAACGTTTACAGCGGAGTTGTGCGAACTCATGGCAAAGGCAGGTTGCATAGCGGTTACGGGTGGTTTGGAAGTTGCTTCCGATCGGCTTTTGGCTAAGATGAAGAAAGGGGTGGACATTGCCCAAGTTACAAGAGTAACGCATAACTTTACAAGCTATGGAATTTTTGTTCATGCTTATTTAATGTACGGTTTTCCAACTGAAACGGAGCAAGAAACCATTGATTCCTTAGAAGTGGTAAGACAACTGTTTGAGAAAAATTGCATTCAATCGGCATTTTGGCATTTATTTACAGCAACCGCGCACAGTCCAATTGGTCTAAATCCAGAGGAATTTGGTATCGAAATTACAGGTCCTGTTTTTGAAGGCTTCGCTCAAAATGATTTAATCCACCTCGACCCACAAGGCGCCGACCATGAAAAATATACCAATGGACTTAACGCAGCCTTGAATAGTTATTTGAATAAAACAGGTTTTGAAAAGCAGTTATCTTCTTGGTTTGATTTTCCAGTTGTTTCTACTACTCATCAAAAGGATTTAATTGAAGGGTTTCTTGGGAGTTAACGTTTTTTTAGTCTGCGTAGTCAGAAATGAATGTTGATTTAGATTTGGCGCCTAATTCTGCTACCCGCTATATCTCCGGCTTTCTCGCTCTCTCTCTTATTCTCACTCTGATTTACTGCTCTTTTTCTCTGCTCTCACTTTGTATAGTCGGAGTATGCCGTTGTTATCAGGGGCGGGGAGAGGTTTTATGATTACGTTTTGCAGATTGGCGAAGGGGGCGATTTTCACTACAAATGTTGATGCGGAGAACCAATGTTTGATTAACCACAAATGTGTCTGCGGAGCACTGAACCGCCACTTTTGCCAAGCCCGTGTTAGCGGTTCGTTCTTTCTGCTTAAAGTTCTCACTTATTCCTATTATTCAGTTTTCTATTATTTTTCAGTCTTCAATTTCATTACCTTTTTCAATTCCTTCTGCTAACCTCTTTTCAAATTTATTATGTATAAAAAGTATAGAAAGTCCAAATAAAATAGCAGAAACAATAAGTAAATTATTAATTATACCTTCAACAGAAAAAGATATTCGAATTAATATTGTTGAAATAATAAACCCTGAATTTCGAATAACTTTGTGGAACTCGTCTGTGTGGAAAAATGAAATTAACAATAATATTACATCAGCAATAATCAGAATATTGAAAAACTGTTCAAAGAAAATATTATTGATATTCTTGAAAGAAATAGCATTGTTTTCAAGTGGTTGAAAGATACCAATACTCCAGTTTAAGAATGAATATATTGCAAGAATTAATAATATAGGTACTAAGGCTGTAGCTATCCACTTTTTTGCGTTTATAAATTTTGAAATACTTTTAGAATGGTTTGTACTAATTTTAATAGTTCTATATATTCTAGTTCGTTGAATTTGGAATAAATAAATCAAATAGAACAATAAGACTGATGCTAATAAATCATAGGTAAACTGTAAATCATTTTTAATGTTAAACCAATTAGATGAAAGTGATAAATCTGAAAGGTCTTTGAACAATCGTCTAATTATGATGAGTGCAATAATTTCATATTGCTTTGAAATATAAGTGGAAGTTGATTTTGGTAGGTAGTAAATTAAAAGATATACCTCATAAACCAATATAAAAGAAAAAGGGGTATAAATCGCAGCGATAGGATTTTTTAATAAGTTTGATGGTTCATTAATGGCAATAATATTAAAATGTATCAATCCAATCATTAATAAGTGAATTACAAAACTCACTAGAGCAATCCATAAGATAACCCCTTCACTCTTTTCTTTTGTTTTTTTTGAAAGAAGTTTTTGATAAAGTTTTTCCAAAAGTTTGGATAAGTCCATATTAATTTTTTTAGTCAAAGTATTCTGTTATTTATAGACGGTAGTTAATGTGAGAATGACCGCTAACGTTTTGCAGCTACCCGAAGGGCGGGACTTTTACCACAAAACTTGATTTGAAAAACTAATGTTTGATTTACCACAAAACTGTCTTTGGAACACGAAACCCCGCCTTTTGGGTAGGTGCTGTTAGCGGTTCGGTATTTTAGTAACAT